>JBFZBE010000250.1:0-5166 GCA_041308685.1 Phycisphaerae bacterium | reverse complement strand
GCCATGTCAGTTTCCAGCCCGCGGCGGTTTTTTCTTTGGCAGTCGGTGAAATACTCCGCTGTGGAAAATCAACCTGTTCAAAATCCGTCGTCAGCTCCAGTGAAAAATTTCTGACCTGTTTGACGCTGGCTCCGAAATCATAGTTCCACTCGTCCAGCCCCTGAGCATCATAGGCGATCTCAATTGTCCGCGTCTGGTTGGGGTCCATCGTAATCGTCCGCGCGATATTGCCGGCGTTAAACGCAATTTCGGCCAAATCCTGCCCATCCACAGCAAATCGGAAATTATCATAGACCGCTTGTTCGGCTGGAAACGCAAAATCCACCACCATCTCCTGTGCCTTATCGGCAGGGTTAGACACCGTGTATTCTCCCGAAAAATGCACTTGATAGGTAGCGTACCACAATAATCCTTTGCGGCGATGATTCAGTTTCATATCCACTGTGACATCGCTACTGTCCAAGGCGATTGAAGGGCGGGTATCTTGGCCGGTGTTAGCAGGCGTATATTCGGAGGCAAGAAATATTTTCGGCGGCATCTGTGTGTGTGCTGCTCCCCATAGTTGCCCGACCGCGCTGTGCAGCCGGTCATCCTGCTGTTCTGTTCGCACCATCAAGGTCCCGGCCAGAATCATCCACCCTGCCACCGTACATGCGAAAATAAAACAAATTGCCACAATACGCTTAACCATAGCGACCTCCCGATTGACTATTGATGTTAAGTTGCCGATTTTTTATCAAAGAAACGATGATACCAAGGAAATGGGATATCCTTCATTTCCTTCTGCATGGCCTCTGACGGCCATACAGAACAACATTATAAACTCCGGCCATAGAATATCAACAATCTTTTTTCACAGTATTGGTCTGAATGTGTTCTATCCGGGCTTTGTCTTGACATTTTAACCCCTTGCCGCTACTGTGTTTTATATCCAACGTTTAATGCAGGAGATCATGCGATGGGTGACGAGCGGAAAATCGCCTATTTTTCGATGGAAATCGGCCTTGAGGATGCGATGCCGACCTACAGCGGGGGTTTGGGGATTCTGGCCGGGGATACGATTATGTCGGCGGCGGATTTTCGCGTGCCGATGGCGGCCGTGTCGCTGCTGCATCGCAAGGGGTATTTTTATCAGCGGCTGACCGAGGACGGCTGGCAAATCGAAGAGCCGGTGGCCTGGAGCCCGGACGATTTTACGCAGGAATTGCCCCAGCGGGTGTCCATCACTATCGAAAACCGCACGGTGGCCTTGCGGGCGTGGAAATACGAGGTTAAAGGTGTAAGCGGTTTTGTCGTGCCGGTGTTCTTTCTGGATACGGACTTGCCTGAAAATGCCCCCCAAGACCGCGCGTTGACGCATTATCTCTATGGACAGGATAAACGTTATCGGCTTTGTCAGGAGGTCGTGCTTGGCATCGGCGGCCTGCGGATGCTGCGGGCGTTGGGCTATGCGGCCATTGAGCGGTTCCACATGAACGAAGGCCACGCCAGTTTGCTGACGCTGGAACTGCTGGATGAGCAGGTGCGGCGGCGCGACGACAAGACCATTTCCGCCGAGGACATCGCGGCGGTGCGGCGGCAGTGTGTGTTCACCACGCATACGCCGGTGGCGGCCGGACACGATCAATTCGATATGAATGTCGTACGGCAGGTGCTCGGCCATCATGAGGCGTTTACGCTGGAAGGTGTGTTCTGCTGCGACAAGATGCTCAATATGACGTATCTTGCGCTGAATTTGAGCCATTACGTCAACGGCGTGGCCAAAAAACACGGCGAGGTCTCTCAGCAGATGTTCGAGGGCTACAAGATCGACGCGATCACCAACGGCGTGCATCACCGCTGGGCGTGTCCGCCGATGCAGGAATTGTTCGACAAGCACATCCCCGGCTGGCGCGAGGACAACTTCAGCTTGCGGTATGCGCTGGGGATCCCCTGCGGCGAGGTAACCGCCGCTCATACCGTCGCCAAGCGGCATTTGATCAACTACGTCAACCAGCAGACCAATATGGGCTTTGACAAGGACGTGCTGACACTGGGGTTTGCCCGCCGTTCGGCTACTTACAAGCGCGGCGATCTGCTGTTTGCCAACCCCGACCGACTGCGCAAACTGGCCGCTGAGGTCGGCGCGTTTCAGGTCATCTATTCCGGCAAGGCACACCCGCAGGACAAAGAGGGCAAAGAGCTGATCAAACGGATTGTGGCCGCATCGCACAAGCTGCGCGATGTGATTAAGATCGCTTATGTGCCCAATTATGAGATGTACTCCGCCCGCAAGCTGGTGGCCGGCGTGGATGTCTGGCTCAATACGCCGCAGCCGCCGATGGAGGCCTCCGGCACCAGCGGGATGAAGGCGGCGATGAACGGCGTGCCGTCGCTGAGCATTCTGGACGGCTGGTGGATCGAGGGCTGCATCGAGGACTGCACCGGCTGGGCCATCGGCCACAACCACCGCAAGATACACGACCCGGTCGATTCGGCGCGCGACGCCGAAGCGCTTTATGCCAAGCTGGAGCATGTCATTCGGCTGTATTACGGCGATCATCCGCGGTTCTGCTCGATTATGACGCACGCGATCGCTCTGAATGGATCGTTCTTTAACACCCAGCGGATGATGCATCAGTATGTGCTGAAGGCGTATTTTTAACCCCACCAAAGCGCATAAAAAAGACAGCGGAGATCAATCCGCTGCCTTTTGTTTGTTGGGTTTGCCTTTGCTCTTATAAGCCGGCGGCTTTGCGGAGCTTGTCGGCCATGTCGGTTTTTTCCCAGGTAAAATCGGGATGCTTGCGTCCGAAGTGGCCGTTGCGGGCGGTTTCTTTGTAGATCGGCCGCTTGAGCTTGAGGTGGTTGATCTTTCCCTTGGGCGTCAGCGGGAACATCTTCTTGACCAAGTCCTCAATCAGGGCTTCGCTGATCTTGGCTGTGCCTTCGGTATCGACCAATACGCTGATCGGCTCGGCCACACCGATAGCATAGGACAACTGCACTTCGCAGGCGTCGGCCAAGCCGGCCGCGACGATGTTCTTGGCCACATACCGCGCCATATAGCTGGCCGAACGGTCAACTTTCGACGGGTCTTTGCCGCTGAACGCGCCGCCGCCGTGGCTGCCGCGTCCGCCGTAGGTATCGACGATGATCTTGCGTCCGGTCAGGCCGCTGTCGCCTTTGGGGCCGCCGACGACGAACCGGCCTGTCGGGTTGACGTGGTAGATGATTTTTTTATCGACCAGCTTTTTGGGCAGCACCGGCAGGATGATCTGCTCGATGACCTGCTTTTTGATCTCGCGGTGGCTGATCTCCTCGGTGTGCTGGGTCGAGACGACCACGGTATGGATGCGTTTGGGCTTGCCGTCGTCGCCGTATTCGACGGTAACCTGGCTCTTGCCGTCCGGCCGCAGCCAGGGCATCTTGCCGCTTTGCCGCATCTTGGCCAGCCGGTCGGTGATCTTGTGCGCCAAGTAGATCGGCATCGGCATCAGGTCGGGCGTTTCGGTGCAGGCAAAGCCGAACATCAGCCCCTGATCGCCGGCGCCCTGCTCTTTGTGCAGGCCCTGGCCTTCGGTAACGCCCTGTGAGATGTCCGGGCTTTGTTTGTTCAGGGCGACCAGCACCGCGCAGTTGTCGGCGTCAAAGCCGATATTCGGGTCGGTGTAGCCGATCTCGCGCACCGTCTGACGGACGATGTCCGGCACGACGATCTGGGCGGACGAGGTAATCTCGCCGGCGATGACGGCCATGCCGGTAGCGACCAGCGTTTCACAGGCCACACGGCTGTTGGGGTCTTGCGCCAGCAGCGCGTCAAGGACGGCGTCCGATATCTGGTCGGCGACCTTGTCGGGGTGTCCCATGGTTACGGATTCACTGGTAAACAGGTGGCCGCGTCCATTGAACCGGCCTTTTTTCACATCAGTCCTTTGTGTCATTGTCAACTCCAGAAAGGTTTAATTAAAGAAAAATAAAGGAATCACTATACGCACGCTTGTGTAATTGGTCAAATAAAACTTTTGGGCAAATTTGGGCCGGGCAGTGGATTTCGCGGCGGGAAAAGGGGCTTTTCCGTTGCCAAATGTGTCAGATTGGCCTACAATTGCATGGGTATGACGGATGCAAAAAAAATACTGACTCAGCATTTAGAAATGGATGCGTTTTTTACCGGCGATTTTACGGTACGCGCCCCGCGTACGGCCGAGCCGGCGGCATTGCGGTTACCTGCAATTGAGGAGTCCCCGATGGCCAAAACGCCCAAAGCGGCTGCACAAATGACGTTTTCAACTCTGGATGAGATCGCTGCGGTTGTGCGGGCTTGCCAAAAGTGCCCGTTGGCCGCAACCCGCACCCATGCCGTGCCGGGACAGGGCAACCCCCGTGCCAAACTGGTGTTTATCGGCGAAGGGCCGGGAGCGGACGAAGATGAGCAGGGGCTGGCGTTTGTCGGCAGGGCGGGCAAACTCCTGACGGATATCATCGCCGCGATGGGGCTGATGCGCGAGCAGGTGTTTATCGGCAATATCGTTAAGTGCCGCCCGCCGGAAAACCGCGACCCCAAGCCGGATGAGATTTACCAATGCAAACCGTATTTGAAGTGTCAGTTGGAACTGATCGCCCCGCAGGTCATTGTTGCGCTGGGGGCGCACGCCGCCCGGACGCTGCTGGAAACAGATGAGCCGATAGGGCGGCTGCGCGGGCAGTTTCAGGAGTATCGCTACGCGCCGGATGCTCCGCCGGCCAAGCTGATGCCGACCTACCACCCGGCGTACCTGCTGCGGAACTACTCGGTCGATAACCGCCGCCGCGTCTGGGAGGATATGCAGAAGGTGATGAAAGAACTGGGACTGACCCCGCCGCCGAAATCCTAAAGATGAACGCCTGCAAACAGACGCAAGCAGCGCTAAAGTCGTCTGTTGAGGGAAGAGGAGCGGCAATAAATCAAAAGTAAAAAGTGAGGACGCCGGAGGCGGGGTGAATTTTTGGTTCATCCGGTTAATGGATAGATGGACACAATAAACCGCGTAGGGGCAGACCTGTGTGTCTGCCCTGCGTCGGGGTTGTTCCACGACGTTACACACGCCGCCCACCACGGGCGAACACACAGGTTCGCCCCTACATCTATCGCCCCCTTGGGCTTGCCTTGTTCGAGGATGCGTTCCGGCGGTTCCGCTGCGCTGC
>JBFZBE010000249.1:0-5224 GCA_041308685.1 Phycisphaerae bacterium | reverse complement strand
GTACTTGGCCGTGATGTTACAATTATCGCGGAAACCACTTAGCAATTGACAATATTACTATTATCCCAGAGCCAGGTTCTGTGGTACTACTGGCATGGGGGTTAATTTTTGCTCGAAGCCGACGGGTACCTCTGCAAGAATGATAATGCTGACGTAGACACGAGGAGTGGCGCCACAAGCCGCTGTTTGGCTTGTGGGTGCGTAAATCAGAAGAATTCGAGTTGTGTTGGGGGATTCTTTCGCCTCGTTGGGGCTTTTTGTGCGGGGGATTGGCTACCGGGGGCTTACGCCCCCGGCTAACGGACTTTCGTCCCGATGGGACTTTACAGATATCAGTTCGCAGTTAAGCAGTTAAATGACTATTGATGATTGATTATTATGTGGAACGGCTGCGCCGGGTGAAATGATACCCCCTCGTCCGCTGCGCGTCCACTCCCCCTTTGCAGGGGGAGAGCTGAATTTATTCAACCCCTGCGGGGTTGTGGGGTGTGGGGGATTCGTACCCCCGGTTGTGCTGCGCTGGCCGGGGGCTACCCATGGCAAACGCCTCCGGCGTTATTGTACACACTACCCCGATGTATCGGGAGAACTACGAACATTGATGGGCTAAAGCCCATCCTACAAATGGTGGGTACGGTTCACCCTATGGACTCTTTTTTAATCCGTGTCATCTGCGTAATCAGCGTTTATTGTTTAATCGCATCAAACAATTCCTGTTTGCTGTAGATGCCGGATAGCCGGGTTGGTTCGGGGTTTGCGGGCAGGAGCAAAATCGTCATCGGCACGGTGCCGGGGATGCCGTAAACCTGCTGCAAATCCACCGCTGCGGGCATATCGGCCAGCGTGGTATCGGCCCTGACGGTCAGGATGTTGTCGGCCTTGAGCCGCTCGGCCACCGCGGCGTCGCCAAAGACGCGGCGCTCCAGCACCTTGCAGTTGGTACACCAATCGGCGGTGAACTTGATCAGTACGGGCTGGCCCTTTTCGACGGCCTGCCGGATGGCTGTGCGGTCGTAGTCGCGCCAGTCGATCAACGCCTTCTTTTCCGGCAGCAGCCACAGCCCGCAAACAATCGCCGCAATCACGGCCAGTGTGCGGATGAGCCATTTTTTGCCCGTCGGCGTCGAAAACGACACCCACGTCCCCCACATCCACACCGCAAACGCCAGGATAATCGCATAAAACAGCACACTCATCAGACGATCCTTAGGCAGCGCCGACAGCGGCTTGGTCGCCAAGAGCAGCATCGCAAAGCCCATCGCCTTTTTGAACAAGTCCATCCAAAGCCCCGGCTTGGGGATGCGCCCCAGCAGCGACGGCATCAGCACTAGAGCCGCATACGGCAGCGCCATGCCCACCCCCATCAGCGCAAACGCCCAAAACCCCAACAGCCAGTGCTGCGCCTGCACCCAGACCAGCACCGCCGCTAAGATCGCCCCGCTGCACGGAATGCTCAACAGGGCCGCCAGAAAGCCCATCCCGAACGAACCGCCGAAGGTGCTCGCATCGGCGGTCTTTCCGGATACGGCGGACGGCAGCGTCAGCGGCAGCACATCGAACATAAACAACGCGAACACCACCAAAAACAGCGTCATCCCGATATCAAACGCCGCATAGCGGTACGGATCGCTGAGGTTAAAGACCGCCCCGGTCGTCAGCCGCAGCGTCGATGAAAACGCACCCACCGCGACAAAAAACGCCGCGATGCCCGCACAAAACACCAGCCCCAGCGCAATGCGGCGGGCGGGCGATTCTTTGGCGATGTTGACCATCCGCGCAGCGATCAGCGGCAAGACCGGCAGCACACACGGCATAATGTTAAACGACAGCCCCGCCAGCGCCGCCAGCAGCAGCATCAGGGCGACTTCCGCCGTCGTCGCGGTTGGCGCAGCGGGGGCGGATGCGGCAGGCGCGGGTGTTGGCTGCGGCGGCTGCGCCGGCGTAAATGCCAGCGCCGGCCAGCTTGCCGCCGCGGCAAAATCCACCGTCGCCGTCAGCGTCGTATCGAACGGCGGCAGGCACAGCTTGCTGGTGCAGGCAATACCGGTCAGTTGGACAGACACTTGCGCGGTGCCGCTTGGCGGCAGTTGCGTCATCGGCAGCACCAGGTAAAAATCGCCGACATAGACATCGATGTTCTTGCCCTGTCCGGCGTCGTAGAACGGTTTGGGCGCAGGATACCGTGTCGGGGCAAACACGGCCCCCGCCGCCTGTGCAGCGGCCTTCAGCTCCAGCCCGGGCGCCGGCGCTGTCGCTGGGTCGGCGTAAAAATGCAGATCGTCCGTGCCGGCAAACCGCACCGCGATCGCCGGCGCATCGTTCCACCGCACCGCCGCAAGCTTTGCAGAGGACGATTCATTCTCGTAGCGGGTAATCTCCGTCGCGAAGACCGCTGAGCAACACAGTATCATCAGTGCAACAATTGTTTTTGGTGCCATTGTTCACTCCGATCTTGGTATAAATTTCCTATTGCCTATTTCCTATTTCCTATTTCCTATTTTCAAATTTGAAATTGGAAATTTGAAATCGGAAATAAATCTATGGGTTTTCAATGCGTTTTTCAAATCGCAATAGTGGTATTCAAGTTGATATTGTTCGCACAGCCGCTTGAACTGTATCAGCGTCGCTTCGGTCAGTTCGCTTTGCCGCTCGGCGTTACCTTTGCATTGAAAGATGCGGCAGCCCGCAAAGCGGTACGGATACACGCTGCATTGGCCGTCAATGCGATAGGGGCATACGCCTTCGGTCATCGGCTTGAGCGGCTGCCCGACATAGTGTGCAAAATACACCAGCTCCGGTGTCGTCAGATACAGCCGATGGCCGAACGCTTCAAAATCGCAGCACTGCCCGCACGCAGCGCACAACTGCGATTCATTCAGTTGCTCTTGAAGCAGTTGGTAAATCGCTTTAATGTCAGACAGCAGCATTTTTGTGGGCGTATCCAATGCAAACAATTCCTGTCTTTGAAATCTCAAATTTGAAATTTGAAATTATTGGTCTTTTAAGAAATAAACGAACAGCGGCAATGAAATTCGAATCTCGAATATCGAAATACGAAACAAATCCGAATGTCAAAAATTCAAAATGACCCAAACTGTTCCTTTTTGACGCATCCTTCGCGATGTTGGGGCAGGTTTTTTTTGACATTTTGTCATTTGCGTTTTGAATTTGTTTCGGATTTCGTCCCGATCTATCGGGGTCGTGCTTCGGATTTAAGCCGACTGAATAATCGTTTAATAATTCAAAAATCAATAATTTTGCCTTTTCACTTTTTACTTTTTACTTTTTTTCGCTCTGCCATTTTTTCTGATGCAGGATTTTTTCAATCTCCTCATCGCTGTAGAGCCGTCCGCGGTTGATGCCGGGGCATTTGACGGCCGCAAAGTTCCAGTGATCCGGTGAGGCGAGGTTTTCCTTCCAGAACGGCCAGGTGCGGCATTGGTTGGGACGCACCGCATAGATCGCACAACCGCGGCAGCCGTTTTTTCCGGCGGTCAAAAAAATGCAGTCGTGCGTAGCGGGGTTTTCGACGATGCTGCACCGCAGGCCGACACGGCGGATGTATTGTTTACGCACCTGCTCGACCGTCTGGCCGAGATGCTTGGCCAGCAGTTCAATCTCATCTTGGGATATCCAGATATACCCTTCTTCCGGCCCGGCACAACAATTGCCGCAACCGCTGCATTCAAAATGCAGCCCAAACGCACGCCATTGTTTTTTCACAACCTTTTTTCCTGACTTAAATTATAAACCTGCAAATACTCTCGCACCGGCCATAGTGTACCAAAAGCCGCCCTTGCTACCAACGCAAAATCAACGATTTTGTCAGTTTTATACGGCCGTATGGACAGAAAGTTTTTCGTTATTTCCCCTTGAAAAACAACGTCCTATAATTTTTTTGTTGACAAAAGGTGCAATTTCGCGTAATAATAATAATTCAGGTTGAGGGCGTAACCTTAATTGCGGAGGTAAAAAATGAAGAACGTGTCAGAAAATTCGACCGACCTCCTTGCCGATCACACCTTGTTTGTTTTTTCACCGACCCCCAATGACCGCAGTTTTCAGCTTCAGATGGAACAGCTTGCCGCTCGTCGTCATGCGCTGCGTGAGCATGATGTCGAAGTGGCGGAGGTTTTTGAGGACCGCCGCGGCCTGATGGGAGAAAACGAGCTTGCCCCGGACCGTTGCGACGGCCTGCGGCGGCAGTTTCATGTCCCCAATGGGCGATTTTGCGTGATGCTCGTGGGTAAAAACGCGCATATCCGCATGGTCGCCGATTCCTGCGTGTCGTGCGAAGAGGTCATTATGCGTGTCGAACACGACCCGCAACTGGCCGATGCGGCGTTTGAATAGCCGGCAGAGGCGTTCGTCCGGGTGCAATTCCGATGCCTCTGGTTCGGTGGGTGGGGGTTTTTGTTTCCTTTTTGTCCGCTTTTTTCCCCTTTTTTATCACACTTTACCGCATTTTTTCATTAATCCGTACTCCGATAATGACGACACTATCCAGTGAGTGCCGTCGAGACGGCCACTGTGCAGGAAGGGGCACAGATTGTATTGAGATGCGGTTAAAGAACGCAGGAAAAGAGCTATGGAAGATCGAAAACTGGGCAAAACAGTGGAGCAAACAGCGGATTCGGTTGAGCAATTGCGTCAATTGAATCGAAAGCAGGCTGCGGCCATCCGTGCCAAAGGGCGGATGATCGACAATATGGCCTACCACATACGGACATTATCGAATGCGATTATCGGATTTAGTGATCTATTGCTGACCGAAAATCTGGAGGATTGCCAGCGTGATTTTGCACAGGAGATTCACCAGGCCGGCAAGGGGCTTTCCGAACTGGTCAATGAAGCGCTGGATTGGGCGCGGCTGGAATCGGGGCGGCTGCAGATCGTCCGCAAGCAAACTGAATTGGCGAGCATCTTAAAACAGCTCGAACAAACCGTCCGGTCGGTCGCAGAGGAAAAAGGGCTTGCGTTTGAGCTGCAGACCGACGCGGCATTGCCAAGTCATCTTACAACCGACGAAGAGCGGTTGTTCAAATGTTTGATCAACCTGTCGGCCAACGCCATTCAATACACCGAAAAGGGATTTGTGCGGGTGTGCGTGCGGCCGCAGAACGATCAAAATGCCGGATGGGTGCGTTTTGATGTGATAGACAGCGGGCGCGGGATCACGCCGGACAAACTGGCAAACCTGTTTGAGCCGGCCGAAGACGAACAG
>JBFZBE010000248.1:0-6640 GCA_041308685.1 Phycisphaerae bacterium | reverse complement strand
GGGCAAAACAACGCTGGCGCTGCATGCGATCGCCAGCGCACAGCGGGCCGGCGGCGTGGCGGCTTTCATCGACGCCGAACACGCGATGGATACGACCTGGGCGCGTAAGCTGGGTGTGGACATCAGCGGCCTGCTGCTCAGCCAGCCGGACACCGGCGAGCAGGCATTGGATATCGCCGAGATGCTGGTCAAATCCAATGCGGTCGATATCATCGTCATCGACTCGGTGGCGGCGCTGGTTCCGGCGGCGGAATTGCAGGGCGAGATGGGGCAAAGCCACGTCGGCCTGCAGGCGCGATTGATGAGCCAGGCGCTGCGCAAGCTCACCGGCGCGATCAGCAAGAGCAAGACCTGCCTGATCTTCATCAACCAGATCCGTATGAAGATCGGCGTGATGTTCGGCAACCCTGAAACGACGACCGGCGGAAATGCGCTGAAGTTCTATGCCTCGGTGCGCGTCGATGTGCGGCGCATCCAGACGATCACCGTCGGCGAAGAGGCCGTCGGCAACCGCGTGCGGGCGCGCGTGGTCAAGAACAAGATGGCCGCCCCGTTCAAGACCGCCGAGTTCGATATTATGTTCGACAGCGGCATCAGCACGCTGGGCGATTTGCTGGATTTGGCCGTCGAGGCGGGCATCGCCGACAAGAGCGGCGCGTGGTTTACCTACGGCAAGGTCAAGCTGGGACAAGGCCGCGAAAACGCCAAACAGTTTCTGGCCGACAACCCCGAACTGGCCGAGGAGTTCAAGCACAAAATCCTCGTGGCCAAGGGCTTGATCGAAGAAACCGAAAAAGAGTAACCAGCCGCATAGAGCCGCATCAAAATACAATAGGTCTCTTGCCTGCAATACCCCGCGTAGGGGCAGACCTGTGTGTCTGCCCTGCGTCGGGGTTGTTTCACGACGTTACACACGCCGCCCCCCACGGGCGAACACACAGGTTCGCCCTTACCTATATCGCCCCCTCTGGGGCATTCACATCCATTGGCATTGTCATCGATCCATTTTCCGGAAAAGCCAAATTTCTTAAAAAATGCGGATTAAACCCCTGTTCAGGTCTGCAATGGCCGCAAAAAAAACGTGCTATTCCGGCCGCTCTCGCTATAATTGGAAGCGTTATTGTGCAATTACGAACAACTGAACTGCCGGTTTTTGCGGCGGATGTATATATATTATGGAAGAACTGGATAAACAAAGTTATCTTGAAGAGGAAATCTACCAGATTTCCACGATGGTTGCGGGCAATTTTGAGCTGCCGGTGGTGCTGAACCGTCTGGCCGAGGCGGCGGTGCGCGTAACAAATACGACGGCCTGCTCGATGCGGCTATTGGATGCCGAAACGGGCGATCTGAAAATGTCCAGCACTTACGGCCTCAGCCAGGCCTATCGCAACAAAGGGCCGGTCACCAAAGATGAACCAGTAATTCGCGAGGCATTCGGCGGCAAGGCGGTCGTCCTGGACGATATGCGCACCGACCCGCGCGTCCTGTACCCGGAGGCGTCGATCCGCGAGGGATTGATCAGTCAATTGACTGTGGGGATGTTTTTTCACGATAAGCCCATCGGCGTCTTGCGGCTGTACAGCCCGGAGCCGGCGCGGTTCGATCAGGACGCCATCCGCATCGCCCGGCTGGTCGCCAGCCAGTGCGCGATCGCCATCGTCAACGCCCGGCTTTACACCCAGGCGCTGGAAGGGGCGCGCATGGCCGAGCAGATGCGGCTGGCAGCGATCATTCAGCGGCGAATGATCCCCACCAAATCCCCCTGTATGTGCGGGCTGGACGTTGCGGCGGTCTATCAGCCCTGCTATGAGATCGGCGGCGATCTGTACGATTTTCTGCAGGTGGACGACCATACGCTGGTAACGGGCATTTCCGATGTGATCGGCAAAGGCGTTCCGGCGGCGATCATGATGAGTATGTTCCGCGGCACGCTGCGGGCGTACGCCGACGGCGGGTATGGGCGGCATTCGATGGAAGAGATCATCCATAAACTCAATCGCGTCGCCTGCAACGAGTGCAAGGACGGCGAGTTCATTACGCTGTTTATCGCCCGCATCGATACGAAGGCCAACACGCTGACCTATTGCAACTGCGGCCATGAGCCGGGGCTGCTGCTGCGCGACGGACAGATCATCGAGCTGAACGCAGGCGGCCTGGTGCTGGGCATCACCCCCGATACACACTATACGATCCAGACCGTGCCGTTTGAGCAGAACGATTGTCTGCTGATGTACACCGACGGGCTGATCGACGCGATGAACTTTGACGGCCAGGTCTGGGGACGCCAGCGGTTTATGGACATCCTAAGTCAGTATCCGGCCACGTGCGCCGAGTATCTGCTGCACAACATTCTGGGTTATCGGCGGCGATTTGTCGGCCTGGCCGGACAGGCCGACGACACCAGCATTGTCGCCGTGCGGCGCGACTGCAAGGCCAACCCCTACAATCTCGATTGCAACTGCACAAAAAAGACAAAGACAAAAAAGAGTGCCGCCAAGTAAAATGCAATAGGTAGGGGCGAACCTGTGTGTTCGCCCATGGGGACGGTGTATGTAACGTATCGGAACAACCCCGACGCAGGGCAGACACACAAAACATAGTCTTCACGCTATGTGGCCGGTTCGTGCCGGTACAACCCCGACGCAGGGCAGACACACAGGTCTGCCCCTACGCCGTTATCGGACGCAATCGCCGTTTTGCTGCGCTGGGGTAAAATAATTTTTCTTTTTGGCTGCATCTGTCCGCATTGCCCGATAAAATGACCTTTCCGCGGCCTGCCGCAATTGCCATCCTCAAGCCCTGCACCGTCGGGGCTGATACGCACATTATTATCGGTCGAACCGCCCACTTGAACCTTGAGGGCGCAGGTTTGCACGTCCGAAAAATGTTTCCTACACTTTATACAATCGCCCTTTCTGCGCTGTCGGCGACAAGCGGAGCGGTTCGGTGCTAATGCCGCGGGGCATTCCAGACGACAAAGACAGGGTCAAAGACCGTCATGCGTCCGCGGCGGTCGGATTTTGCGGTGCGGGCGATCCGTACAGTAAACGGAATGAACAATGTTCGGATTGAATAAAAATCGTATTTGTCCCATCGGGGTCGATTTGGGAAGCGGCTATCTGCGGATGGCGCAGTTGGGTCTGAATGGCCAGGGGCCGTTTCTGATCGGTGCGGGGCTGCGCGCCAAGCCGGCCGAGGTCGCGATCCGCACGCCGGCCTGGCAGCACTGGGCAATCAACGCCATCAAGCAGATTTACGGCGAGGGGGGCTTCAAGAGCAAAGACATCATCACGGCGCTGCCCAGCGACGACCTGTTCATCGACCCGATCAAGGTACCGCGCACCACGCTGGACCGGCTGGCCGAAACCGCCCTTGCCAAAGTCCAGAAGCGCCTGCCGTTTGCGGTCGAAAATGCGATCCTTCAATACATCACCGTCGAGCATCCCGACGCCAAAGGACCGGATGCGGACGTACTGGTCATTGCCGCCGAGCGGGAAACGGTCAATCGGTATCTGGCCATTTACGAACACGCCGGACTGAATGTGGTGGGCATCAGCATCTGGCCGACCGCATTGATCCAGAGTTATGCGCGATTTTTCTGCCGCCGTCAGAACGAGCAGCAGCGCATCGCGATCCTGCTGGATGTCGGCACCAACCACACCAACGTCGTCATCTGCCGCGGCGCAGACCTGCTGTTTGCGCGGGTGGTTACCATCGGCTACAATCAGTTGGCCGACGCGGCGACCAGCCAGCGGCTGCTGGGCGAGATCGACGCCTGCATTCGCTATTATGAAAGCATGCCCGGCAACGGCGTCATCGAGCGGATGGTGTTTTTGGCCGGCAGCGGAACCTCTACGGCGCTGTGCGAGAAGATCGCCGAACTGGCCCAGCAGATGCAGGTGGCTGCACAGATCGGCGATGTGCTGTGTGCGGTGGAAATGAACATCGCCCCGAGCTGTATGGTTGACCGGCGCAACAGTAAAATTGACTGGGCGATGGCCTTCGGGCTGAGCTTGGATAAATCGTAATTTATACCCTTTAGGGTAGTAAATTCCCGCGCGAAACTATGTAACTGACGATTTTGGCCCTACATAGCCGCGACGAAACGGGAAATTTCAATCGCAATCAGTATAAACAGAGGTTTGCTATGGGTACGATTAATTTTGTTCCGACCGATTACATTGAGCAGCGGCAGTCCAGCCGCGCCAACATCCTGTATCTGATGCTGCTGATGGCGATGATCGGCGCGATCGGCATCACGTTCAGCTTTATCAAAGTGCGGCAGCGCAGCGTCGCGGCCGAAATGGACGGCTTGAACGTCCGGATGGCACAGGCCAAAGAGCAGATCACCCAACTGGAAGAGCTGAAGGTCAAAGGCAAAACGATGCTCAAGACGATGGTGATGACCGCCGAGCTGCTGGAGCCGGTTCCCCGCAGCATCATTCTGGCCTCGCTGACCAACAGCTTGCCGTCGGGCGTATCGCTGCTGGACCTGAACATGGTCGAAAAGGAGCTTAAGCCCGTCGCCACGACGCCCGCCCGTTCGACCGCCAAGCCCGCGCCGGGAAAGAAGTCCGACACCGCCAAGGCCGGCGCAGCCGACGAGCCGGAGCGCAAGATCGAAACCTCGCTGGAGCTGATGGGCATCGCCCCCAGCGATATCGAGGTGGCCTCATATATCGCGCGGCTGAGCGGCTCGATCCTGCTGGATCAGGTGGAGCTGATTGAATCCAAAGAGCAGGTCATTGAGAACGTTAAATTTCGCCAGTTCAAGCTCAAAGCGACGCTCAAGCCCAATCTGGCGCTGACCAAAGAAGACATCGACACGCTGCGTCTGAAACGCGACGAAGAGGTGCTGTAACGCGCAGTCGCGCAGCGCATTGAGAAAGGATAAACCCTATGACAAGCGGTATTCGACATCTGATATTTTTCGTTCTGATCATCGGTCTGGCGTATGCGGCCTGGGCTTATATGATCAAGCCGGCCAATGAACATCTGGACAGCCAGCGGCAGATGATGGAACAAAAACGCGCCAAGCTGACCGAGCTGGATCGCGCTTCGGCGGCCGCTAACGACCTGACAGCGCAGCTTAAAAAGGTCGAAGAGGCCATCGCTGTGTTTGAAAGCAAGCTGCCCCCCAGCAGTGAAATCCACACCGTGCTGGAAAACGTAACGCTGATCGCGCAGCGGCAGGGCTTAACGCCCAAAACCATCCGCACGATGAAGCCGCTGACCAACCGCGGCTACATCGAGCAGCCCATCCACATGGAACTGCACGGCGATTTCAACAGCTATTACGCATTTCTGCTGGAACTGGAAAAGATGGACCGCATCACCAAGATCCGCGAGCTGAAGCTCAAGAAAAAATCGCAGTATGAAGGCCAGACCGAATCGGCGTTCGTGATGAGCATCTTCTTTCAGAAATCGCCGACGTAACGATGAATGCATGTTGACAGACTTCTATTTTGGAGACTATGTATGCTGTCTTATTTAAAGCAAGGCCAAACCGAGATTCCCGCCGTCGCCGCCGCCGAGGCACAGGCCGATGGTCATGATGCCGCCTCGATCAGCCAGCCGGGCGACTATCTGACCGTGTCCGGCCGCGGACGAAAACTGCGGCAAAGCACGATCCTGCTGCTGGCAGTGTTCGGCGTGGGCGTGCTGGGCGTTTTCTTTATGATCAAAAAGACCACCCCCGCGCAGGCCGCACAAGCCAACGACGATCAGGCCAAGCTCGATGCAGCCATCGCACAGCTCAGCGGGATGCAGTCGGAAGTCAACAGCCAGATGAACTCGGTGGTCGGACGCTTTTATCAGCAGACCAACATCGGCCAGATCAGCGTCGATGAGCTGAAAAAAAATCCGTTCAAACTGGAATCCGGCTCCGGCCTGATCGATGAAGACGCCAAAAGCAGAGAAGACCGCCTGCGGCGCGCCTCGGCGCAACTGCAGCTTTGGTCGGTTACGGGCACGCCCCGCGGGATGTGCTGTATGATCAATGACACGGTGCTGTACGCCGGCGATACGATCAACGGCCTGACCGTCAAGAGCATCACCGAAAACGGCGTGGTTCTGGAACAGGACGGCGCCGTCACCGAATTGAAGATGGAAGAATGAAACGACTATTCAGCAAGAAAACAGATCCGGCGCCGCCGCCCAATTACGGCGCGGCACTGGAGGATTTGACCGCCGGCCAGACCGAACTGGCGCCGGGGCTGCGCAACCTGTACAGCCCGCAGCAGACCGCCGTCAAGGCGCGCCTGCGCGACGTGGCGGATATTCTGGCCGACGAGGGGCTGCTGACGGCTGAAAAGGTCGCCGAGCTGCGCGACGAACGCCGCCAGTCCGGCCAGACCGTTGAAAAGCTGCTGGCTAAATCCGGCATTTCCCACGAACAGCTCCTGCAGGCGAAAGCCAAGCTGTACGGCTATGCCTTCCGGCGGCTTGTGCCGGAGGATGTGGACAAAAAGGCCTTTGCCAAACTCGACCTCAAGTACATCCGCAGTAATATGCTGTTGCCGATCGCCGTCAGCGACAAAACCCTGACGCTGGGAACCTGCGATCCGGCCAACGTGTTCGCGATCGACGATGTCAAACGGCAAACCGGAATGACCATCGACTTGGTGGTCTGTCTGGA
>JBFZBE010000247.1:0-2997 GCA_041308685.1 Phycisphaerae bacterium | reverse complement strand
TTAGCTGTTGTTTTTGAGGATCGCGCCGGTCAGCTTGTCGATACGGCTGCGAAAGTCGGCGTCGGCCTTATAGACCTGCTCGATCTTGCCGCAGGCGTGAACGACCGTTGAGTGGTCGCGTCCGCCCAGATGGCCGCCGATTTCTTCCAAACTGTGCCGCGTCAGATTGCGCGCCAGATACATACACACCTGCCGCGGCAGCGCGATGCTCTGGCTGCGTTTTTTGCTTTGCAGGTCGGTGATGCGCACGTCAAACTGCTCGCTGACGGCGCGGACGATGTCGGTCATGGTGATGCTGCGGGCGGCGGCCTGTTCCTGCACGCCGAGGGCCTGTTTGGCCAGCTCCAGCGTGATCGGCGTACCGACGGCGCGGGCGGTCGCGTAGATGATCGTCAGCGCGCCTTCCAGCTCGCGGATGTTGGTCTTGATGTGTTCGGCGATCAGCTCGGCGACGTTGTCCGGCAGCGTCAGGCCGCGCAGGTGCGCCTTCTTTTTGACGATGGCGATACGCGTTTCATAGCTGGGCGCATCCAGCCGTGCGACCAGCCCCCACTTAAAGCGGCTGATGAGCCGTTCTTCCAGCGCCGCCAGGTCCTGCGGGGCGCTGTCGGCGGTCAGCACGATCTGCTTGCGGTTGTTGTACAGGGCGTTGAAGGTGTGAAAGAACTCTTCCTGGCTGTGTTCGCGCTCGCGGAGGAACTGCACATCGTCGATGATCAGGATGTCCACGCTGCGGAACTGGTTTTGGAACTCGGCCAGCGTGCCTTGTTCAATCGCGCTGATAAACCCGTTGACAAACTGCTCGCAGCTTAAAAACTGGATCGTCGCGCCGGGCGCCTGCCTGCGCGCTTCATGGCAGACCGCGTGCAGCAGGTGTGTTTTGCCCAGTCCCACATTGCCGTACAGAAACAGCGGGTTGTAGATGGCGCCGGGGTTTTGGCTGATGGCGATGCAGCTTGCGTGCGCGAGCCGATTGCACGGGCCGACGACAAAACTGTCAAACGTGTAGTCCGGGTGCAGCCGCACGTCCGGCCCGACGCGCGCCGGCTGCTCGACGCCTTCCTGCGGGTCGATGGGGACAAACTGCACGCTGACCAGATGGCCTGTGATGCTCTGGGCGGCGTGGGTAAAAGTCGATTGGCAATGGTCGCGCAGGTACTGCACCCACGAGGGTTCGGCGCAGCCGATCTTCAGCAGGCCGCCCTCAAACGACACCGCCGTCAGGTCGTCAAACCACTTGCGCGTATTGACCGGATCGACGGTCTTGACCCGCTCTAAAATGCGTTCCACAATCTCGCTTGTATCCTGAAGTACCGCCATGTATCCCTATCGCTTGAACCTGTAGTCGTCAAGCGACAAACTCTACTGCCCGGACGGGCGATTGTCAAAGGAAAAGGATTGCGTCGAGGCCAGGAGTCAGGAGATAGGAGATAGGGTATGGTGCTGTTTCCAGTTGTTTTGGTGGGCATGGCCTACCCTACGGGGTTTTGCTCGTTTGCCGGAGAAGGTCGGACAATGCCATAGATGTTACAGGCCAGTGATTTTCTCTTTTCCCTTGACCTTTTGCCCTTTGCCTTTTTCCTTTTGCCTTAGGCCAAACACAAAACCCCATTGCTGGAAATGGCAATAGTTACGGATACAGGCCGTTGGGGTCGGGACCGTGCGGGGGGTCTTGCGTGTCGGAATCGTCGCCGAGTTTCCAGCTATCCGCCTCGTCAATGTCGTCTAATTCGCGTTTGACATATTTGAAGAGCTTTTCCTGTATCGGCGCCATCTTGTGCTGCCACAGATTCATCGCGTGAAAGTTGGACACCAGCATATCCAGCCGCATGAGCTGCCATTTCTGGAGGCATTCCGGCTCTTTTATATTAACAAATGGATCGCAGGTAAAGACCCTCCGCCCGTCGGGCTGGCACGCATAAAACTCGCAATCAGCGCATTGGATCATCTTGTTTGTCCTGAATCTACAAAAAATTAGCCCCCTGACTTGCATTTTGCGGGGCGATTACTATAATACCACCTTCGCAGATTTTTGTGAACCGTAAAAATGAAACGATAAACTCAGGAGAACTGATGGCTAAATCAAGACGCAGGCGGAAAATCGGCAGCAAAAAACGACGTGCGCGCTGGAAAGTCCGCAATAAGATCACTTAGTAATGAAGCATTTTAATGTACGTTTTCAGCCGGAAGGCCGCAGTGTAACGATCCATCAGGGGGCGACCCTGCTGGAAGCGGCCGGCCAGGCGGGCATCACGCTGACCAGTCCGTGCGGCGGGGCGGGGCGCTGCGGCAAATGCAAGCTCAAGCTGCTGCCCAGCGGCAAAGAGGTGCTGGCCTGCCAATGCACGGTCGAGCATGAGATGGAGGTTGTAGTTCCCGACCAAAGCCGTCTGGGGCGTCAGCAGATTCTCCAGCATGGGGTTGGCCGCGCTATGCCGCTGGAGCCGCTGGTGCGCAAGGTCTTTGTGCCGGGCGGCTGGGCGGGGCTGGAGGCGTTCTGCAATGCGCTTTCAAAAACGGCGGGCGTTTGCCTGCACACCGATTTTACCGACGCCCAGCGAAACGCCCTTGAAGCGGCGGGTCGTGCGGCGGCCGGCGGCGCTACGGCGGTGCTGTTTGAAACCCCCTGCGCTGAGCATGACAAGACCAAGTCCTGCTTTCGTCTGGCCGGCATTGAGCCGGACGATACGACGGCGCTGTTGTACGGCGTGGCCGTCGATATCGGCACGACCACGGTAGTTGCAACACTGATTGATCTAAAAACCGGCAAGACCGCCGGTGTGGCCGCCTGCGGCAACCCGCAGGCGCGCTACGGCGCGGACGTCATCAGCCGCATTCATGTGGCCTCGACCGACGCGGGTGCGATCACATTGCAGCAGGCCATTCTCGGCGGACTGGACAAGCTCATCGGCCAGGCGGCCGCGTCGGCCAATATCCCGCGCACGGCGATCTATGAGGTCGTCGCCGCCGGCAATACGACGATGAATCATCTGCTGC
>JBFZBE010000246.1:0-3461 GCA_041308685.1 Phycisphaerae bacterium | reverse complement strand
AGGCGGCTATGGAATCAATGCCGTCCCCATCGCTGACACTGGAATCGCCGCTGCAATATCTCAAGGGCGTCGGTCCGGCGCGCGCTGAGGCGCTGGCGGAGCTGGGGGTGCATACCGTCCGGGAGCTGCTGGAGTACTACCCGCGCGACTGGGTCTTTATGCCCGAACCGATCCCCATCGCGCGGATGCAGGCCGGACAAAAGGTCTGCCTGACCGGTCTGATCGAATCGACGGACTACCAGCCCTACCGCCGCAAGCCGATCTTTGAGGCGATGCTGGCCGACGGCACGGGCTACTGCCGCATCCTGTGGTTTCACGGCGGCTACCTGGTCAATCAGCTTGAGCCGGGCAAATACATCCTCGTCCACGGCACGGTCAGCCGGTACAAGCACATGCTGCAAATGACCAACCCCAAGTTCATCGTGCTGGAAAACCCGCACACCGACACGGGCGAGCCGTTCAGCGGGCCGGTCTATCCGGCCAGCGGCAAACTGCCGAGCTGGCAGATCCGCCGCATCCTGCGGCTGCATATCGCCGAGCTGGCGCCGCTGATGCCGGAGCTGTATCCGCCGGCGTTTCTCAAAAAGAACATCCTCCTGCCGCGCGCCGAGGCCTTTATACAAATCCACACGCCCGCCGATGAAAAAACATTGGCACAGGCCAAGCGGCGGCTAAAATTCGACGAGCTGTTTTTGATGCAGACCGGGCTTGCGCTCAAACGGTTTCATCTGCGGCATTCGTCGCCGGCGCCGGCGATTGCCGTCGATGAGGCGATCGACAGCCGTATTCGGCGGCGGTTTCCGTTTTTGCTGACCGAGGATCAAAATCAGGTGATCGCCGAAATCTGCGCCGACCTGGCCAAGACCGTGCCGATGAACCGGCTTTTGCAGGGCGATGTCGGCTCCGGCAAGACGGTCGTTGCGCTGTATGCGGCGCTGGCGGCGGTGGCCAACAAATTGCAGGCGGTCATTATGGCCCCGACCGAGATTCTGGCGCGGCAGCACTTTGACAGTATCGAACGCTATCTGGCCGGCAGCCGCGTGCGGCGCGAGCTGATCACCGGCGGCATCACCGGTAAAAAACGTGACGACCTGGTCGCCCGCATCCGCGAGGGCGAGGTCGATATCGTCGTTGGTACAGTGGCGCTCCTGCAGGGGGATATTGAGTTTGCCCATCTGGGGGTTGTGGTCATTGATGAGCAGCACAAGTTCGGGGTTCATCAGCGCGCCGAGCTGCGCAAAGGCCGCAACCCGCATTGCCTTGTGATGACCGCTACGCCCATCCCCCGCACGCTGGCGATGACGGCGTTCGGCGATCTGGATGTGTCGGTCATTCGGCATTGTCCGCCCGGCCGGGGCGAGGTCGTTACGCGCTGGGTCGAGCCGCACAACCGCGACGCGGCGATGGAATTCATCCGCCAGCGGATTCGCGCCGGGCGGCAGGCGTACTTTGTCTATCCGCGCATCGACGCCGATGTGGAAAACGACAGCGGCGACCTGAAAGCCGCCGTCGAGGAATACCGCCGGCTCAAGGAAAAAATCTTTACCGAGTACCGCGTCGGGCTTTTGCACGGGCAGATGACCGCCGAGGAAAAACGCCAGACGATGGAGGCCTTCCGCAGCGGTGAACTGAAAATCCTGGTCTCCACCGTCGTCATTGAAGTCGGCGTGGACGTGCCGAACGCCACGATCATGGTCATCGAGAATGCCAACCGCTTTGGGCTGGCTCAACTGCATCAGCTCCGCGGACGCATCGGACGCGGGCAGAACAAATCGTACTGCTTTTTGTTCGCCGAGACCGAGGACGAAGAGGCCGTCAGTCGCTTAGAGATGATGACCCGCAGCCGTGACGGCTTTGAGATCGCCGAACACGACCTGCGGCTGCGCGGGCCGGGCGAACTGTTCAGCGCCCGCCAGCACGGCCTGCCCGATCTGAAGATCGCCAACATCGTCGAAGATTTCGAACTGCTGGGTCTGGCACGGCGGGAGGCCTTTGCCCTGATCGCTGCCGACCCGGCGCTGATGCAGCCGGACTGCGCCGCCCTGCGCAGCACATTGATCCGCCGCTTCGGCGACACGCTCGGCCTGGTCGATATCGGCTGACTTCGGCGATGGGCAATAGCGTTTCGTCGTGGGGACGAAGTGGAAAGTAAAGGGCAGCGTTTTGGCTGTTTGGGGTAAAACCCGTTGAGAGGACACACTTTCGTGTTCTTGGCTGAACATACAAGATGCCCCGATGCATCGGGAGTACTCCAAACGCTTTCAGGATTTGGCTGAAATGTTACAAAATTGGAAAAACTGGTGGACTTTTGTTGAATAATTGAGGCGGCTGGGATACAATTGCAGCAAAGTTAAAAGTTAAAAGGTAAAATTATGGAACCCGCCTGTGGCGGGGGATTTTTATATTCCAGTGGGTATTGGCGATTGATCCTTTGCTGGAATATGCCACTATAAAGATAAGGTAAAAGAGTAATGGAATTATCGGAATTGCGTGCTTCGTTGACGGAGCTGGAGGCCCGGGTGACCCAGATTCGGGACTGGCTTTGACTTGCCGGCCAAGCAGTCGGCGCGGGCGGAACTGGAACAGGTGATGAGCCGGCCGGGGTTTTGGGATAACCCGGACAAGGCGCGGGGGGTTGTGTCTCAAATCAGCGGATTGAAGGCCGTGATTGAGCCGGTACTTAAATTGGAGAAATCGGTTCAGGATACCCTGGATTTATTTGAGCTGGCCAAGGAAGAGGGGGATGCGGCCGCGCTGGCCGAGGTGGAGGCGGAGTTGGAGACGCTGGGTAAGGCGTGCGACCAGATCGAGATTGCCGGTATGCTCAGCGGGCCGGACGATTCGCGGGCGTGCTTTTTCAGCATTCACGCCGGGGCGGGCGGCACGGAAAGCTGCGACTGGGCGAATATGCTCTTGCGGATGTACACGCGGTATTTTGAGGACAACGGGTTTTCGTGCGAGCAGTTGGACATCACGCCGGGCGAGGAGGCGGGGATTCGGTCGATTACGCTGCGGGTCAGCGGGACGTTCGCGTTCGGCAAGCTGTCGTGCGAGGTGGGGGTGCATCGGCTGGTGCGCATCAGCCCATTCGACTCGGCGGGACGGCGGCATACGAGCTTTGTGGCCGTCGATGTGATCCCCGAATACGACGAGGACGCCGAGATCGAGATCAACGACGACGATATTCGGCTGGATACCTATCGCGCCGGCGGTGCGGGCGGCCAGCACGTCAACAAGACCAGCTCGGCGATGCGGATTACGCATTTGCCGACGGGGATCGTCGTGCAGTGCCAGAATGACCGCAGCCAGCACAAAAATCGCGCTGAGGCGTTTCGGATGCTCAAGAGCAAGCTGTATATGCTCGAACAGCAGAAGCGCGATGCGGAGGTCGCCAAACTGTACAGCGCCAAAGGCGAGATCGCCTGGGGCAGCCAGATCCGCAGCTATGTCCTTCAGCCGTA
>JBFZBE010000245.1:0-3704 GCA_041308685.1 Phycisphaerae bacterium | reverse complement strand
TTCGCGGATCGCTTCGCCGCGGCCGAACGGCACGAGAATAAAGGGGTTCCAGCAGGCCGCGCCAAGCTGGACGGCCAATGCGGCGATATCGTCCATCGCATCGGCGTTGAGCCGCGTCAGGGTGGTGTTGATCTGAAACCGGATGCCGACCTCTTTGGCGGTTTTGACGGCCTGCATCACCAGCTCAAACGCGCCGTCGCTTTGGCGAAAGGCATCGTGGCGGGCCGCTTCGGCTCCGTCCAGCGAAAATGAGAACGACAGCAATCCGGCGTCTTTAAGCCGCTCCATCGCGGCGCGGTCGAGCCGTTCCCCGCAGGTGGCCATCACCGGACGCAAACCCAGCGACCGCGCGTATGCAACCAGCTCAAAGATATCGTCGCGCATCATCGGCTCACCGCCGGTAAAAATCAGCACGCAGCGGGAGTAGTCGGCCAGCCCTTTGAGCAGGGCTTTGCAGGCGGCGGTGTCCAGCGGGTCAGCGCCGTTGGAAACAGCGGCAGCGCGACAGTGGCGGCATTTGAGCGGACAGCGGCCGGTCACTTCAAACGCGGCGACAGCAGGTTTGACCAGAGGATTTTTCATCGTTCACTCGCCGCGGGAGGATTTGACCCAATGGGTTCGAAAATGGTCGCGCAGCCGCTCCGTGAATCGGACGCCGATGCGCTGCGTGCCGGTACGCACATCGCGCCGCGGTGTGTCGGGTTTGGCCTTGCGAGGGGCAAAGACAGCCAGCAGCCCGGCAAGCCAACCCAGCCGTCGGCCTTTGGCGTTCATCGCACAACCGCCCGTTTGGCCGCATCCTGCAAGGCCTGTCCCTGCAGGATGTCGATGCCGCGCTGACTCCACAGTTGACGGCGGTCGAGGATCCGCCAGCCATTGTCATAATACCGCTGCACGGCGGATGTGCCGCCCTCGACGGCGCCCTGCGTGCGGTAGCCGATGTCCAAAAGCCAGCGGCTGAACGCCGCGTCAAATTCGGCCGGATAGATCAGCGCCGTTACAAAACCGCCCTGCTCGTCGGCGGACAGATGCACCTTGGCACGCGCCGGGGACGGGGTCTGTTCGGCCAACGCACACAGCCGGGCGAACTCTTCGGCGGCGGCTTTTTCATCGCGGGCATAGAAGAACATCCCCGCTTCCAGCGCGAACACCTCACGCCGCACGCCAGCCAGCTCCAGCCGTCCATCGGGAGCGGCGTTGTGTATTTGATAGACCTCTGCATCGCGTCCGGCGTCGCTATCCAGCAGTTCGGCCACTTCCTCGGCAGTAAAGCCGACGGCACAATGGTCGCCGAAATCCACGACATACAGCCCGACATAACGATCCGCTTGTTTGACCTGCGGCAGTTTCATAATATTTTTGCATTCTGTATTGCCACAGAGGGTCTAAATTTCCTATTGCCAATTTCCTATTTTCAAATATGAAATTGGAAATTGGAAATTTGAAATTGGAAATAAATCTGTGGTTTCATTTCACGTTTAGTTTTGCGAATTTGCGTTTGCCGACCTGCACGATCATTCCTTCGGCGGGCGTAACGGCCGCGTTGGGGTCGGCGATTTTTGTTTCGTTGATCTTGACGCCGCCCTGCTGAATCATGCGTTTGGCCTCGCCGCCGGTCTCAACGAGCTTGCAGGCCAGCAGCAGCTTGAACGCGGGCACCGGCTCGGCGGGCATCTGCACCATCGGCATATCATCGGGCAGTTGGTTCTGCGCAAAGACCTTGTCAAACTCCGCCGCGGCGGCCTCGGCGGCGTCTTTGCCGTGGAACTGCTCGACAATCATCTTGCCTAATAACACCTTGGCCTGCTTGGGGTGCGTCTTGGCCGGGTCGGTCAGCTCTTTAATTTTTTCCACCGGCATATCCGTCAGCAGGGTAAAATAATTGTCCATCAGATTGTCCGGGATGCTCATCGTCTTGCCGAACATATCGGAGGGGGCGTCGGTTACGCCGATGTAGTTGCCTTTGGATTTGCTCATCTTCTGTACGCCGTCCAGGCCGACGAGGATGGGCATCGTAATGACGATCTGTGCCGGCTGGCCGGCGGCGCGCTGCAGGTCACGGCCGACGAGGTTGTTGTACGTCTGGTCGGTGCCGCCCAGCTCAACATCGCTCTGGATGGCAACCGAGTCGTGTCCCTGCATCAATGGATACAAAAACTCGTGAATACCGATAGGGTCGCCTTTTTTGTACCGCAGCTCGAAGGTGTCGCGTTCGAGCATCCGGGCGACGGTCATCGAGGCGGTCAGCTTGATGATGTCGGCCAGCCGCAGGTCGGCCAGCCACTCGCTGTTGAACCGCACCTCGACTTTGTCGGGTGACATATCCAGAATCTTGCCGGCCTGCTCGAAATAGGTCTGGGCGTTGGTCTTGATCTGCTCGGCCGTCAGCATCGGTCGGGTGGTGTTCTGGCCGGTCGGGTCGCCGATGCGGGCGGTGTAATCGCCGATAATCAATATCGCCTTATGACCCAAGTCCTGAAATTGACGCAGCTTGCGCAATACGACCGTATGCCCCAGATGAATGTCCGGCGCGGTCGGGTCCATCCCCAGCTTAGCCCGCAAAGGCCGTCCTGCTTTGGCCGCGTCAGCCAGCCGCTGGGCTAACTCATCCTCGCGATAGACCTCCACCGTGCCGCGTTTGAGCAGTTTGACCTGTTCGGCAATGTCCATTTTCATCATTGTGCATCCATAAAAGTGTGCAATTCGACATTAAAGCAAAGAATTATACCCATTTTCGGTTTTGCAGGCAAGGGCGCTTACAGAGAAACAACAATCGCCTCGGCGAATCTGGCTGTACGGTGTTACGGCTGCGGCTCGGCGGCGTTTTTCACGGAAACCTCGCTGAGTTGGCCGGTGTGCAGCCAGTCAGCGACGGCCTGATAGTCGGCAGCGCCGTTGCAGGTCGGTTCGTACTCAAAAATGGTCTTGCCGTAACTGGGCGCCTCGGCCAGCTTGATATTGCGGCGGATGTTGACAGGGATGACCTGTGCGTTTGCCCAGGGCTTGTCGCTGCCGCGGGCGGACGATAAAAACTTATCGATATCGTCGCGCACCTCGATCGACAAACTCGTTCGGCTGTCAAACATACACATCAGGATCGCCGACACCCGCAGGGCGGGATTGATGCGGCTTTGCACCAGGGCGACCGTTTGCAGCAGCCGGCTAAAGCCCTGCAACGCCAGAAAATGCGGCTGCACGGGAATCACGATCTCCTCGACAAACGCCAGCGCATTGAGCGTCAGCAGTCCCAGCGACGGCGGGCAATCGATCAGCACATAATCGTAATCGCCGCGCACCGCATCCATTGCATTTCGCAGGATGATCTCGCGGCCGACTTCGTTGACCAGTTCGCTTTCGGCCCCGACCAGATTGATACTGGCCCCCAGCACCGAAAGATTGTCGCGAACGGACCTGGCCGCCTCAGCAACAGAGGCCTGTCCGGTCAGTACCTCATAGACGCCGACGGTGTCCGGTTCGGCGTCGGCGCCCAAATGAATGGTCAGATGTGCCTGCGGGTCAAGGTCGATGACCAATGTGCGATGTCCCTTGAGCGACAGCGCAGCGGCCAGATTGGCCACTGTGGTGGTCTTGCCAACACCGCCTTTTTGATTAAGTACCGCGATACTTCGCACCGCTATGTGGCCTCCTGGCAAATGGAATCGCCCGATGCGGCATTCAGCGTTTTCATCACCGCATCCAGCACG
>JBFZBE010000244.1:0-4197 GCA_041308685.1 Phycisphaerae bacterium | reverse complement strand
GCCAACGGCGCTCAATTTCTGATCACGCAGGTCGGCTGGGACTGGAAAAAGTCCGTCGAGCTGATGCGTTACCTCAAAGATAACAACATCAACGTTCCGGTTATCGGCAACGTCTATTGGCTCACAACCCAGACGCCTGCACCGCGGCTGATGCATGATATCAAGCTGCCGGGCTGCTTTGTCAGCGATGCGCTGCTGGCCAAATTGCAGGCCGAGACGGTCGATGAGCATATCGAACGTGCCGCCCAGCAGGTGGCGATGTACAAGGCCATCGGGGCGGCCGGCGTCGATGTCGGCGGCGTGCACGACCTGAAGGTGTTTATGACCATCCTGAACCGCGCCGCCCAGATCGGCAAGGATTGGGAAACGTACAAAGCCAACCTGTACTGGCCGGCGGATAAGGCATTCTATCTGTACGATGACAGCGGCAAAAAGGCCGCTCTCAGTACGCCGGCCAAAAAGTGCAATGAAAAATTCTTTGACTTTATGCACCGGGCGATCCTTGACCCCAAACATACCGGGTTCAAGGCCTTCCGCGGCACACTCAAAACACTGCACGCCGATCGCGAGGGCAGCTTCTGCTACAAGGCCTTTAACGCGGTGGAAAAGGGCTTTAAGTATTGGGCGTTCGAGTGTCAGGAATGCGGCGATTGCTACTTGCCGGAAAACTTCGGATACTGTACAATCGGCGGCTGTGAAAAAGGACTGGATAACGCCCCGTGCGGCGATGCTACGGTGGACGGATACTGTGGCAACAATCTGGAGCGGCTGTGCATCGGCGAAAAGATTTACGGCTCGGCCTCGGCGGAGAGGGGCGGCCGTGAGGCATTGTGCCGCCGCATCAACCGCCCGCGCATCCCGCGGCTGGAGCACACCAGTTCCATCGTCAACTATTTATTTGGAAAGGACCACACGATGAAAACGCCGCTGATCGGTATCGGCGAGGCCATTCACGCCTCGATCCCCAAGACCGGCGAGGTGATGAAAGAACTGCAATCGCTGGGCGCCGACGCCTACACCAAGCCCAGCGGCCCGCTCAGCTATGTCCGGGCGCTGATCGAAGAGCAGGCCAACGAGGACGCTTCTTACATCGCGGTCAATCTGGACGCCTTTGGTGAAAGCGATCCGCAGTTGGCGGCCAAAATGATGGTCGAATACGTCAAGCTCGTGCGCAAGTGGGGCAAGGGCGTGCCGGTCTGCGTGGACAGCTCCGACGACGATGTGCTGCGTGCCGGCTTAAAGGAATGGTATAACACAACCGAGCCGGTCAAGCCGCCGCTGCTCAACTCGATCAAAGTGCATACGACGGATGCGATGATGCCGCTCAAGAAGCAGTACGAATTTTCATTCATCGGCCTGCTGGTCAGCGAGGACAAGGCCACCGGTCCGGGCGGCTCGCACTCGGTCGATGAGCTGTACACACTGGCCAAGACGATCTTCGACAAGGCAATGCAGTACGGCTTTAAGCCGCAGGAGATTTTCTTTGACTCGACGGTCTTCCCGATCGCCATCGATATGCCGATGGAGCCGGGCGTGCCGGGCTATACCTATCGCGCATTCCAGACCATCCAGCGCATCAAGACCGACCCGCGGATGAAAGATTGCCACTTCTCGCTGGGTGTGAGCAACTGCTGCCGTGACCTGCCGGGACGCAAGGTCGGCGTCTGCCGCGCGTATGTGGCCAAGGCGATGGAGTACGGCCTGGATGCGGGCATCGTCAATGTCGCGCACCGCTACGGCGAAAAAGAGGTGGACGCCGAGCTGCTCAAGCTCATCGACGCCTACGCCAAGCTCGACGGCTCGATGGAACGGCTCAACGACGCGATGACGTTGATGGGGCAGTTCTGTGCCTCGACCAAGAAATAACCCCGCAGCCGATAGAGTTGTGTATCAAGGGCGAACCGCGTGTTCGCCCTTTTTTTTGGGGCTGTACTTTTTTTGATTGTTTATACGGCTGTTTTCGTCTTTAATAAGTGTCCAGAATGAGGCATTCTGTATGGGGTAAAATTGGATTTGTATAGTGTTGAATTAAGGGATCACGGATGAAGCGAAATCTTTTTATTGTTTGTGCGGTGTTTTGTGTATGGGCTGGGGCGGGGTATTGCGCGGAGAGTTTGCCGGAGTACTGGCCGACGTGGCGCGGGCCGAATATGTCGGGGGTTTCCACAACCGCCGTGCCGCCGCTGACGTGGAGCCAGACGGATCATATCGTCTGGACGGTCGATGTGCCGGGGGATACATCCAATTCGACCCCGATTATCTGGAAGGATAAGCTGTATTTCCAGATCGCCGAACCGGTCAGCACTGAGCAAGAGGCCGCAGAAGCCGTGGCCGAACCCGCCGAGCAGGCCGCCCCGCGGCGCAGCAACCGCCGCATGACCGATACAGTACATCGGTTTTCGGTGGTTTGTTTGGATCGGCTGACGGGAAAGCTATTGTGGCAGACGCCGGTCAAAGAGGCCGTGCCGCACGAAGGGCATCACGCCGACAGCGGATTTGCGTCATTTTCACCGACGACAGACGGGCGGTTTATCTATGCCAGCTTTGGTTCACAGGGCGTGTACTGTCTGGATATGGACGGCAAAGTCCAGTGGCAGCAGGACTTGGGCAAGATGCGCATCCGCGCGGGTTTTGGCGAGGGCAGTTCGCCGTTGTTGGTTGAAGATCGGCTGATCGTTTTAATGGATCACGAGGATCAATCGAAGATCACGGCGCTGGACCGCAGAACCGGCAAGATCGTCTGGCAAAAAGAACGCGATGAAGCGACCGCGTGGACCACGCCGATCGCGATCCCATCCGGCCGTGAGCAGATGCAGGTCATTGTCAACGGCTCCAACCGCGTGCGGTGCTACAACTTCGACAACGGCGATGTGATCTGGGAATGCGGCGGACAGACGCAGAACGTCGTCCCTTCGCCGGTAACGGGCTTTGGGATGGTGTTTTGCACCAGCGGCTTTCGCGGCAGTGCATTGCTGGCGATCACGCTGGGACGCACGGGCGACTTAACGGATACGGATGCGGTGGTCTGGCGCGTCAATGAAGGCACGCCGTATGTGCCCTCGCCGCTGCTGGTCGGCGAAAAGCTGTATGTGCTGGCCGGCAACAACGCCGTCCTGAGCTGCTACAACGCCAAAACCGGAAAGCCCTATTACACCCAGCAGACCATTGAAGGCCTCCGCGGCGTGTACGCCTCGCCGATCGCGGCAGGGGGGCGGGTTTATGTCGTCGGACGCAACGGCGTAACGGCGGTGTTGAACAACGAAAGCGATAGCTATGAGGTACTGGCGACCAATCGGCTGGATGATGTGGTGGATTGTTCGCTGGCGGCGGTGGATAATATGCTCTATGTGAAGGGAAAAAAATCCCTTTATTGCATTAGCGAGCCACCGCAAAAGGCCGACGAACAAGGTATGTAATTCTGGATTCGTTTTTCTTTTATTTGAATTGAACAAAAAAAAGAGCCGGCCTCTCCAGCCGGCTCACATTCATCACCCTCATCCGCTCTCGATAGGTATTTCTTCTCATCACCCACCTTTTCACCACCTACCACACAAAAAAGAATATAGCAACCTCTGTGCCACATTTTACAATTGGCGATTTCAAGGCATTTAATAAAACCTCAACTTGTTTATTTTTATGGTTTTATAAAAATAATCAAAGTGTTCTGGGATGCGGGCGTAAAGTAAAAAGTATAGGGGTGTGTTGAAATAAAGAAACACAAAAAACCAGTAGTTCTACGGATAATGCAATTTTTGCAAAAATACACGCAATTCACGCCCGATAATCGGCTGCGTTGAAAAAAATAAACATCGAATGAAAAAAACAGCATAAAATCAACATTGCCACAGCTTCAGGGGTGTTTTCGAAAAATCCCGATTTTGATGTTGATTTTTTGTTTTTTATCGCTAAATTATCCCTTCTCTGCGGGTCGGTGCCCGAGTGGCTAAAGGGGATGGACTGTAAATCCATTGGTTAACGCCTACGCAGGTTCGAATCCTGCCCGGCCCATTTGCGGGGCTGCACCGTGGTGCACCCCCGTCTTTTACCAAATGAACTGCCTTCCAAGCAAGCATTTATGCCAATGTCGGAAAACATAATACAGCTCAAGCGCCTTATCCGGGATATTCCTGATTTTCCGCAGCCGGGGATATTGTTTCGGGATGTAACGCCGCTTTTGGCCGACAGCAAGGCCTTGAC
>JBFZBE010000243.1:0-4622 GCA_041308685.1 Phycisphaerae bacterium | reverse complement strand
TTAATTTGCCGCCGGCGTCGCGGATCAGCGCTTGCAGGATATTGTCGCTGATGTCGGCCAGCTCCGGTTCCGGACGTTCGGCGCGGGACATTGCCCCAAAGATGCGCAACGCGGCCTTGCGGTTGCGTTTCAGCGATTCGAGGGTCTTTTCCGCCGGCCCCAGCGAGCCATCGGCCATTTGCCGCAGATACAGGATGCACTGCTTGATGATCTCTTTGTCGCTGACGGTTCCGGCCTGCGACTGTCCGGCCGGCTCATCGGCCAGGGGCTGGCGTTCCTGCAATATCTTGTGCGTCAACGAGTGCGTTTCCTGCATCAGCAAATCCATATTGGTTTGCTCGCGTTCATCGATGGGCGCCAGCTTCAGCTCCGGCTCATCATCGCTTTTGGGCAGGGGGATATAGCAGCGGTGGTTGCAGTAGGGACACTTGCCCCACTTGCCGCCGGTGGCGTCCGGGGCCTTGATTTTCTTTTTACACGATTCGCAATGAAAACTGATCGGCATAATCGTCCCTCAACATGTGGTGTCTTTGGTGAACACGGCCTGCACATCGGTGCTGATGCCGCCGCGCGGCGTAAACTGCGAGGTGATGCGCATCCAGCGCGGCTTGCAGGCCGCGGTCAGATCGTCCAAAATATCATTGGTCAGCCGTTCATAGAAAATCCCCTGATTGCGGAAACTCTGCATATAATACTTTAAGCTCTTTAGTTCGATGCACATCGTGTCTGGAATATACTCAATCACGATCGTCCCAAAGTCCGGCTGCCCCGTCTTCGGACAGACACTGGTAAACTCCGGACAGCGAATGGTGATCGTATAATCCCTGCCGGGACGGGGGTTTTCAAACAGCTCCAGTGCTGGCTTTTGACTCATATTTTGTTCAGTTCCTCAAAAAAAAGTGGGTTTTGGCCTCAAAAAATGTTATTTATATAGGTATCTTAGTGGAAAAAAAGCGAAGTTTCAAGGAATTCAGTAAAAATGCCATCAAAATCAGCGATTATTTTACTCAGCGGCGGGTTGGACTCGGCCACGACGCTGGCGATTGCCCGACAGGAGGGGTTTGGCTGCTATGCGCTGAGTTTTCGCTACGGCCAGCGGCATAGCTGTGAAATCCAGGCCGCCTGCAAAGTCGCGCAACACTTTGCAGTCAAAGAACATAAGATCATTTCAATCGACTTGTCGGCCTTTGGCGGGTCGGCGTTGACCGATGCGAACCTGGCCGTGCCGCAGGATCGCGACGACACAACGGATGCGATACCAATCACTTATGTACCCGCCCGCAACACGGTCTTTTTGAGCTTTGCGCTGGCCTGGGCGGAGGTCTTGGGCGTTTGGGATATTTTTATCGGCGTCAACGCCCTGGATTACAGCGGCTATCCCGATTGCCGACCGGCCTTCATCGCGGCGTTCGAGAAGATGGCCAACTTGGCCACCGCCAAGGCCGTACAGGGGCAGGGCAGTTGCCGCATCCGCACGCCGATCATTGCGATGACCAAGGCCCAGATTATCCGCAGAGGGGTTGAACTGGGCGTGGATTACGGCCTGACCCACAGTTGTTACGATCCGACGCCACAGGGCAAACCCTGCGGCCATTGCGACTCCTGCCGCTTGCGGCTCAAGGGCTTTCAGGAGGCCGGATTAACAGACCCGCTGGAATACGCCAAGGGATTCTAATACCGTTTCCAGTAATACCGTTGCGTTTTTGAGATGAAGTAAAAAGTAAAAAGTGAAAAGGCAAAAGTACAAGGAAAAAGGGAAAAAGAACATTAGTTCGTAGATTAGCTGCCGGAAGCCAGCGACCAGCTACCAGCTTTTCTTTGCTGGCCGCTGGATGCTGGCTGCTTTTCTGACTCCTGACTTCTGTATTCTGTGTTCTGTGTTCTGTGTCGCATAGAATCAACGTATTGAGTTTCGAACCATAAAATGACCGAACGTTATTTACGACAGATCAATTTTTCCGCATTCGGAACCGCCGGCCAGCAGCGGCTGATGCAAAGCCGCGTGCTGGTCATCGGCGCCGGCGGATTGGGCTCGTGGGCGTCCGAACTGTTGGTGCGCGCAGGGGTCGGGCAACTGACGCTGTGCGACGATGACAGCGTGGAGCTTTCCAATCTGCATCGCCAGTCGCTGTATGACCAAACGCAGGCCGCGGCGCATCCGCTCAAGGTGATTGCCGCCGCAGAACGGCTCAAGGCGATCAACAGCGACTGCCGGATCATCCCTTTTGCCGAGCGCATCGACCGGTTGACCATCGGGCGTGCCGCACAGGGGGCGGATGCGATCGTGGACGGTACGGACAATTTCCAGTCGCGCTATCTGATCAACGACTATGCGGTCAAACATGCCATCCCGTGGGTGTCTGCCGGCGTGATGGAGGCACAGGGACAGGTCATGACGCTGATTCCCGGCAAGACGCCGTGTTTGCGGTGTATTCTCCCGACGCCGCCGTCCTGCTGCGGCGACGATGTCAATGCCTGTAGCCAGGCCGGCGTGCTGGGTCCGGCTGTGGCGACGCTGTCGGCCATGCAGGCGGCAGAGGCGCTCAAACTGCTGTCCGGCAACGCCGACAAAGCAAACCCATATCTGACCAAAATCGACCTGTGGAACAACACCATCCAGCGGATCGACTTATCCAAACTGTATCCGGCCGTGCCGTGCCGGTGCTGCGGACAGAGGGAGTTTGACTATCTTGAACCCTGACGCCCCCATCTATCTGGATTACAACGCGACCACGCCGATCGATCCGGCGGTGCTGGAGACGATGACGCAGGTCTTGCGCGACCAGTTCGGCAACCCGTCGAGCTTGCATTACGGCTACGGCAGGGCGGCGCGGGATACGGTCGAGGCGGCGCGGGCGCACACGGCGGCGCTGCTGGGCTGTACGGCCGCGGAGGTGCTGTTTACCTCCGGCGCGACCGAAGGGTGCAATCTGGCCGTCAAAGGCGTCGCCGCGGCCTATCGCGACAAGGGCAATCAGATCATCGCCTCGATGGCCGAACACAAGGCCGTTCTGGAGCCGCTCAAGCAATTGGCCAACAGCGGCATCGAACTGACGCTGCTGCGTCCGAACGCCGCCGGACAGATCACCACCGAACAGATCGAAGCCGCGCTGACCCCGCGCACGATCCTGGTCTGTGCGATGGCGGCCAACAATGTTCTGGGTACGCTTAATCCTGTCGAAGCGATCGGGCGATTGTGCAAAAAACGCGGTGTTCTGTTCTTTTGTGACGCCACACAGGCCGTCGGAAAAATGCCGGTCGATGTCCAGCGGATGGGGTTGGATTTGGCGGCGATCTCGGCGCATAAAATGTACGGCCCCAAAGGCGTCGGCGCATTGTATGTACGCAGCAGCGGCCCGCGCGTGCGGCTGGAGCCGCTGATCGCCGGCGGCGGGCAGGAACGCGGCCTTCGCGGCGGCACCGAAAACGTCGCCGGCATCGCCGGGCTGGGCAAGGCCTGCCAATTGGCCGCCGAGCGGCTGGCCGAACAGACCGTGCAAATGGCGGCTTTGCGCGACCGTCTGGAAGAGCAGTTATTGCAGCGCGTCGCCGATTGTCAGTTGGTTGCGCCCTGTGCCGAGCGGCTGTGCAACACTACGATGCTGACCTTTGCGGGCATCCGAGCCGAGACCCTGCTGCGGGCGCTGGCCGAGCAGGTCTGCGCCGCGACCGGTTCGGCCTGCGATGCGGCGACCGTCGAGGCCGGCTATGTCCTGAAGGCCATTGGTCTGGAACAGGACAAGATCGCCGGCGCCGTGCGCTTCAGCATCGGCCGATGCACCACCGCCGCCGCCATTGACGCCGCCGCCGCCGCCATTGCCGAGCAGACCAAACGCCTCCGCGAACAGGCATAGAAGACAGAATACTGAACACAGAAGACAGAAGTCAGGAGTCAGAACTACGAACTACGAACTACGAACTAAGAACTACGAACTACGAACTAAGAACTATTCCATCCTGTCTAAAAAAACGTATTCTCATTGAAGGTCGAAGCGATCCAGATTCATCACCTTGTTCCATGCGGCGGCAAAGTCATGCAGGAACTTGTCCTGAGCATCCTGACTGGCATAGACCTCCGCGATAGCCCGCAATTGGGAGTTTGCTCCAAAGATCAGATCGATGCGGGTGGCGGTCCATTTGCGTTTGCCCGTTGCGCGATCGCAGCCCTCAAACAAATCCGCATCCTGAGAGGTCGGCTTCCATTCTGTGCGCAAATCGAGCAGATTGACAAAAAAGTCATTCGTGAGCGTTTCGGGCTTCTGTGTGAAGACGCCATGCGGGGACTGCTGGAAGTTGGCGTTCAAGACGCGCATGCCCCCGACCAGCACCGTCATCTCCGGCGCGGTCAAGTTCAGCAGTTGTGCCCGATCCACCAGCAGATGCTCGGCCGCGACGCGGTATTTGGCTTGGAGAGAGTTGCAAAAGCCGTCCGCTTTCGGCTCAAGCACGGCAAACGACTCAACGTCGGTTTGTTCCTGCAAGGCATCCATCCGCCCCGGCGTAAAGGGGACGGTGAGGTTGTGTCCGGCATTTTTGGCCGCCTGCTCGACGCCCGCACAGCCGCCCAGCACGATCAGGTCGGCCAGCGAAACCTTCTTGCCGCCGGACTGGGCGCTGTTGAA
>JBFZBE010000242.1:0-6206 GCA_041308685.1 Phycisphaerae bacterium | reverse complement strand
AACGGGCTTGGCATTCGGCTAAAATGTTACGAAAAATCAAAGGCCAGCAACACATCCAGTGCCAAGCGGCCTCCTTTTGCTTAGAAGAGGAACCGCCATGCAACATCCTTTTTACCTTTTTGCTTGTCATTTTGCCTTTTGTCTTTTTACTTTTCACTTCACTTTGATGATGAAGCCGTCTTACGCGAAACAACACTACAATCGCCCGGCGGCCTCTTTTGCAAAGTAGGTGATGAGGATGTCCGCGCCGGCGCGTTTGATGGCCGTCAGCGACTCCCGCATCGCCGCGGGCAGATCGAGCAGGCCTTTTTCGGCGGCCGCGTGCAGCATCATATATTCGCCGGAGACCTGATACGCCGCCAGCGGCACATCGAAACGGTCTTTGGCCTGCCGAAGGATGTCCAGATAGGCCATTGCGGGTTTGACCATCACCATGTCAGCGCCCTCCTCGATGTCCAGACCGATCTCGCGCAACGCCTGTGCGGCAGCGGCGGCCGGGTCCATCTGGTAGCTTTTGCGGTCGCCGCAGGCCGGTGCGCTGTGCGCGGCGTCGCGGAACGGCCCATAAAACGCCGAGGCATACTTGGCCGCATAGGACAAGATCGCCGTCTCGGTCAATCCCGCCTCATCCAGCGCCCGGCGTATCCACAGCACGCGGCCGTCCATCATATCCGACGGCGCGACCACATCCGCCCCGGCGCGGGCGTGGGCGACGGCCATCTGCGCCAACCGCTCCAGTGTGGCGTCGTTGTCAATACGGCCGTCTTTGAGCAGACCGCAGTGGCCATGGTCGGTATAGGCGCACAGACACACATCGGTGAAGACGGCCAAGTCCGGCACGGCCTTTTTGATGGCCGCAACCGCTCGGCAGACTGTCGCGTTTGGCGACGCCGCCTCCGAACCGACCGCGTCTTTGTGTTCCGGCAGGCCGAACAGCAGCACCGCCGGTATCCCCAGTGCAGCGATCTCTTTGGCTTCTTCAGCAATCCGGTCAGCGGAGTAATGGCAGCAATCCGCCATCGCGGCGATGGGAGTTTTGATATTGGAACCCGGGCAGACAAACAGCGGATAGACAAAATCCGCCGCCGACAGCCGCACCTGTGCCGTCAGGAGCCGCAGCGCCGCCGTCGCCCGCAGCCGCCGCATTCGCGTATAAGGAAAGCCCATTTACTTGTCTCCTTGAAAAACCGTAGGATGGGCTTTAGCCCATCGATTGATAGAGTTTACGCTACTCACCTGCATCAAAAATATTGTCAGAGTCTATTATACCGGCTACGTCGTGCTGTTATTGTCTTCGAGCTTTTTATTGAACATCCGAATCTGCATATCGATCGCGCCGATCGCCCAGTCGATGTAGTGCAGCTTGTGATACGGTTGGCGGTGTGCCTCGTGCATCAGCCCGTCGTAAATGGTGTCCAGAAAGCGGCCTTTGGTGTGGCGCGAGATCGGCTCCGGGGCGACCGCCCATTCTCTAAGCTCGCGGTATTCGTTGCGCAGGCGGCGGCTGGCGGCCAGTTGTTCGGCGGTCAGATAATCGCCGGGATTGATGGACAATTGCAGCCCCTTGAGCGCCAGGATCAACGGCTCATAGTTGGCGCGGCTTTCCAGACGCATAAACTTATATTGATTGATGTACGTCGGATACTTGGCGGCCTGATTGATCGCCGCGTCCGAGGTCATCTTGAAGCGCCGTTTGCTGGTGCGGGCAAAGACCAGTTCCTCGCCGAAGTCGCTGCGCTGAATCTCGTTTTGGATCATCCGCGACACGCCCAGCCGTCCGCTGGCGGTCAACTGTGTGCCGCCGCCCAGCACAAACAGGCACTTGGCAAAGCTCATCGGCAGCACGGTCTGCTTGTTGACCTGCGTATGGCGCAGTTGAAACGACAGGTGCAAGCTGTGCGGGTTGACCGGATAGAACCGCACGATCTCATAGATCAATTGATTGATCACCCACGGATCGGGCGAAGCGGGTTTGGAGATTTCGCCCAGCGTGTTCAGCCGTCCGGGCGCCAGCTCAAAAAAGCCGCGTTTGCCCGGCCCCGGCTCGCCGGAGTGGTCATCGACATAGCCGCCCAGCCGCCAAGTCAGCACATCCAGCGAAAAATCATTGAAATAGCGAAATCCGTCGAAAACGGGGTCTTGATGCGCGGCGGCCTTATCGACGGCGCGAAAGCCCAGATTGCTCAATTCCAGCTCACAGCCCATCGGCACCAGCCCCGGCTGGAGATTGTTGCGCACGATCTGCATATCGCCCTGCACGACGCGCGGGTCGAAGGTGTTTTCCGCCGCGGCGACGGCGTATTTGACATAATCGATCAGATCGAACCGCCCATCCGGCGGCATCGTCTCCAGCCCCCGCCGCAGGATCATATCCACCGAGGCGCGATTGGCGTTGACCATCCGCAGCGCAATCAGCAAGCTCAGTGAACGGTTGTAATAACGCGGATTCGGCCCAAGCCGATCCAGCTCAAAGCGAAACCGCTCCAAAATCAGCGATTCAAAATGGTTCAGCAGCGTCTGCTTGATCACCATCGCCAGATAATTTTCGATATACGGCGCCGCCTCCAAATCCCTGACCAGCGGCTGGATTGACGGCGCAACGCGATTCAGCTCGTGTTCCAGGTAATAATCGCTGACCGCCTGCTGTCCCAGATGGCTGACGACCAGATCACGTTCGGTCGTGCCGATCAGCTCGCGCCGCGCCATCCGCTCGATGTGGGCATCGGGCGATTTTTCACCGGGGCGGGTGTGGGTGTCGAAAAACTTCTCGATGCGCTTGCGCAGCCACAGCTCATGGATCAGATTGACGTGAAAGCGGTCGCCGAAGCGTTTTTTCATCGACTTGGGGCTGGCCAGGTACGCCTGTGCCTCGACCAATCCGTTGGCGGTATTGACCTTGACGGCCTCACGATCGTAATGTTTGCCTTCGTATTTGTCGATGATGGTCATCGCCGACGGCGGCACATCGTAGATCACAAACCCCTGTATCTTGGCGTTTGGGTCGGCAATGGCGTAAAAATACACATTGTCCGGGCTGACGCGGCGGTGAAACGGCAGGATCGCCAGCTCCGCCCGCAGCACATTCCACGGCACCGACTCGCCGGTCTTTAGCGTAAAGCTGAAGCCGCAGATCGACTCAAAGATCGACGGCTCGCGCAGCGACCCATAGACAAACAAATGCATCGAATTTTTCGGCGTTGTATTCTGCATCGTAGAAAACGCAGCGACCTAATTGGCTTGCTGCCAAGTAAACAACATTTTTTTATCCACAGATTACACAGATTTTTTATGTTAAAAGTTAAAAGTAAAATGTCAAACGTATGGAATTTTTCTTCATTCTTAAATCTTCGTTTTTTATCTTCGTGCTTTTCGTGTGCTTCGTGGTAAAACTCTTTATAAGTTGTGAAGTCTGTTCCTCAATGCACGATCCGATTCACATGCGCGTGAATCAATGTCAGCATTTCATAACATATCGTATCGGCCAATTCCGCCAGCGCGTAGGCCGAACACGGCGAATCGTGATCGTCATCCAGCACGGTAACGATCTGTCCAAGCCGGACATTCGGCACGCCCGTTACATCGAGGATCACCTGATCCATACACACCCGCCCGATGACCGGCACGGTATGGCCGCCCAGCTTCATCTTGGCGCAGTTGGAAAAACACCGCCGATACCCGTCGGCATAACCCAGCGGAATGATCGCCGCCAGCGTGTCGCGCTGCGTTACAAACGAGCGGCCGTAGCTGACCGAATGGCCGGCGGGGATATAGCGGATCTGCGTGATCGGCGCTTCCAGCCGCAGCGCGGGTTTGAGCTGCACCGGCGGATGCGCCATCCGGCGGGAGTAATAGCCGTACATCGCAATGCCGCAGCGCACCATATCGTAATGCGCCGCCGGCAGCTTGATCGTGCCGGCGCTGTTGGAAGCGTGTACAAGTACACCCGGGCGGTTTTTGAGAGCGTGCTTGTCCAAAAACCCCTCAAACCGCGAGATCTGTTCGTCGGCGTAGGACAAATCCTCTTCGTCGGCGGTCGCAAAATGCGTATAGACGCCGACCAGCTTGATGTTGGCGTCGTCGGCGATGCGGGTCAGCAGCAGTGCCGCCAGCTCCGGCTCGATGCCGCAGCGCCCCATCCCCGTTTCAATATTCAGATGCACCCGCAACGTCATTGATGTGCCATGCAGAATGCTGTGAATGTAGTCCAGTGCCTCGGCGGAGGCCAAGACGCATTCAAACCCCTCGCGGGCGCAGATGCGCACCTGCTCGACCGACCAGACGGGGTTGAGCGGCTCCAAAATCAAAATCGGCCGTCCCGCCGCCAACGGCCCGATGTGCAGCGCTTCGTAAAACGTCGCCACCGCATAGTTGTCCACCGGCGCATTGCGCAGGATGTTGACCACCTCGGTAATGCCGTGGCCGTAGGCGTTGGCCTTGACAACGGCACAGAACCGCGTCGTCGTCGGGCACAAGCTGCGCAGCTTGCGGACGTTGTCCAGCAGGACTTTGGAATGGATATGCGCCTGCAGGTCGGGACGAATATATTGCTGCGTGCGAAAGACTCTCATGGTTATCGGCAAAACGACTGCATTCAACTATAATTTCACCACGAAGATAAAAAGCTTTTTGCCACAGATTAACACCGATTAAACACAAATAAAAAAATAGTTTTTAAAAAATTTGAGTCAATCTGTGATAATCTGTGGCTAACTTTTTTTCTGTAAATCCTGTCTAAAAAACCTTCGTGGGTTGATTGTTTTACGCCAGCCACTTCTGGATGCGGTCGATGCCTTTTTCGATCTGCTGCATCGAGCAGGCAAAGCTGAGCCGCACGTTTTTGGGGCTGCCGAACGGATCGCCCGGCACGACCGCCACCAGCGCCTGCTCGAGCAGGGCCTTGGCAAAGTCCATACTGTTGTTCAGCGTCACCCCGCCGATGGTGCGGCCGTAATGCGCCGACACATCCGGGAAGCAGTAGAACGCCCCTTCGGGCATACCGCACTTGACGCCTTTGATGGCGTTGAGCTTTTCAGCCATGAACACGCCGCGTTTTTCAAACTCCACGCGCATCTTTTCGACGCAGTTTGTGGTGTCCTTCAGCGCCGCGATCGCCGCCGGCTGGGTGAACGTAACCGGGTTCTGCGTCACGTGATCCTGCAAGCGCGCCATCGCCTTCATCACATCCAGCGGCCCGGCGGTATAGCCCAGCCGCCAGCCGGTCATCGAGTACGACTTGCTGAGGCCGTTGACGGTCAGCGTGCGATTGTAGGCGTCCTGGCTGATGGCCGCAAAGCTGATGAACTTATTCTTGCCGTACATCAGCCGCTCGTAAATCTCATCGCTCATCACCATCACCTTCGTGCCTTCCAGCACCTTGGCCAGCGCGGTCAGTTCGTCGGGGCTGTAGCAAAAACCGCCCGGGTTGTTGGGCGAGTTGAGGATCAGCAGTGCCGTCTTGGGCGTGATGGCCGCCTTGAGCTGGGCGGGCGTGATCTTATAGCTCGTCTCGGCGGTCGTCTGCAGCACCACCGGTTTGCCGCCGGCCAGCTTGATCGCCTCCGGGTAGGTCACCCAATACGGCACCGGCATCAAGACCTCATCGCCCGGATCCAGCAGCACCTGCATCGTCATAAACACCGAGTGCTTGGCGCCCAAGTTGACGACCACCTGTTCCCAGGTATAGTCGAGGTTGTTTTCCTTTTTGAGCTTTTCGGCGATGGCCTTCCGCAAATCGGGCGTACCGGCCGCGGGGGTGTATTTGGTCTGGCCTTTTTTCAGGGCGTCAATGCACGCCTCCTTGATGAAGTCCGGCGTGTCAAAATCCGGCTCTCCGGCGGCAAAACCCAGTACATCCAAGCCCTGGGCTTTCATATCTTTGGCACGATTGGTAACGGCAAGCGTTGCCGATGGGGCAACCGCGGCGGCGCGCTGACTGACTTTCATTTGACCTAAACCTTTCATTGAAATAGAGTTATGTATTATCTAACCACACAATACCCGCGGGATGCTATTAAACCCACACCCCGGGCCAAAATCAAGCAAATTGTAGCGCAGGCATCGCCCGCAGCTTAAAAAGGTGGAACGCTTGGAAACAGACGCAAGCAGCGCTAAAGTCGTCTGTTGAGGGAAGAGCCAGGGCAACAATTTTGAATTCTAAATTTTGAATTTTGAATTGTGGAACGCCGTAACAAAAGCCGAGCCGCGCG
>JBFZBE010000241.1:0-3029 GCA_041308685.1 Phycisphaerae bacterium | reverse complement strand
ATTTCAAACCCCAGCGGCTTGCCGTCGAGCGTCTCGATGTGGGTTTCGGTCGATTCGATCTTGACGGCCTGCCCGCCGCGACCCAGCGTCATCGTCAGCGCCTCGCTGGTGGTTACTTTCTCGCCGTCGAGGGTGCGGGTGTGGGCGGCGTGGCCGATTTTTTTGCCTTCCAGCAAAATCGCCAGATAATCCGTCTCGGCCTGCGGGGCTTGTGCGGCCGCCGCGGCAAGCCACAACCCCCAAAACCACATCACGGCCAATATCCGTTTTAGATTCACAATAAACCCCTTTCTTATCGTCTATTTACTGCTGACCATTGTACCAGTCCATCGGCAAAACACAACTAAAAGGATAAAAGAAGCAGGTTTTTATAATTTTGGATATGAATTAGAATATAATGGAATAATTGCTTGACAGATAGCCAGCTCAATCAGTACACTATGATTGTCGATATAACTATAAAATCAATCGATAGGTCGAAATTATGGGAACGGATTATTTATTTGCAAGACCCTCATTTTTGAGCGGGATGGCCTCTGCGCTGGATATGGGGGCTATATTGGTGCGCGAGTATAATCGTTCCGCTACACCCAATGAGGCCGATTTCAAGGCGATTCGGTCGGATTGGGCGATTACAGGGATGGATATTTTGGCGGCTAAGGAAGGTCTGCGCAGCGATGTCAAAAAATAAAGCGATCCCGTCACAACCCTCTGTTTCACAAAATGAGCTTGCTCAGCAGGTCGTCGGCATCATTCAGCAGAGTTACAGCGGTCCCTTGCCGCCGCCAGATACACTGGAACAATACGGTAAAATTATCCCCAACGGTGCCGAACGCATAATGACAATGGCTGAAGAACAAGGCCGCCATCGTCGAGAACTTGAGAAAAAAGCCCTGAACACAGACTCTCGAAACAGTCTATTGGGAATCATCTCGGCACTTTTGATCGGTCTGACGACTGTGATTACCGGCGGCATCGTCATTTCAAAGGGTTTTTCATGGCCAGGGACGATCCTGGGGTCTGCGGGATTGATCGGGTTGGTGTCGGTATTTATTTACGGCACTAAACAACGACGGCAAGAGCGCCAAACAAAATCACAGCTCAATTAGTTTTCTTTTCTATCCATCACAAGCAACAAAGCCATGGGAACAACGGCAATCCATGAACTCCCTGCGGTGCGGGTGTGTGTGTTGACCGGCCGGAAAATGGCGGCCATCGCCAGTGTTGCGCTGTCCGGCGACGGGGCGGCAGCGATGCTGGGGGGCGTTTTTTCCGGGCGCGTGCCGGAGTTGGGGCAATCCCGCTATGGCAGGATTTGCGACACGGACGGGGCCGTGCTGGACAGTGTCGTTGTCGGCTGCGAGGCGGCCAACCGCTATGTCGTTCACTGCCACGGCAACCCGCTGCTGGCCGGGCAGATCGCGGGCTTGTTTGCGCGGCTTGGCGCCCGTGTACAATCGCCGCAAGCGTATGCGATGGAAGGGTTTAGCCAAACATCCAAAACGCGCATCGCCGCCGAGGCCAAATTGGCGATGGCGCAGGCGGCCACGCTGGAAGCCGCCCGGTGGCTGGCACGGCAGATGGACGCGGGACTATCGGCGTGGACGGCTGACTGGATTAGCCGTAACCCAATTGATATCAATGTGTTACAGGAACAATCGAAGGCCATTGGCGCCCGCCGGGCGGTGGTTTGCCGCGTGGTTGAGGGGGTACGGATCGCGCTGATCGGTGCGCCCAACAGCGGCAAAAGTACGCTGATGAACTGGCTGGCCGGCCGGCAGACGGCGATTGTTTCGGACACCGCCGGCACCACACGCGACTGGGTCAGTATGAACTGCCGGATCGGGCCGGTCTTGGCGGAAATTGTTGACACGGCGGGTCTTGATGAAGCATTGGCCGCCCGAAACCCCATCGAAAAGGCCGCACAGGACGCCGCCCGGCAAACCGCGGCACAAAGCGACCTGATCCTCCATCTTATAGACAGCACCCATCCGACAACGGACGCACCGGGTTTTGCGTCCGATGCGATTGTTCTTAACGTGTTTACAAAAATAGACTTAGCATCGGATTTGAAAATGCTTTCCGGCGGTGTTGCCGTCAGCGCGATAACCGACCGCGGACTGGATGCCCTCTGTGCGGCCATAGTCAAAGCACTGCAAGTGGACACCCTTGACGATGCCCAGCCCATCGCCTTTACCCCGCGCCAATACGACCTGCTGACCCAACTGGCCGTTTGCCCCGATGAACCGTCCGCACGCGCGCTGCTGACCGAATTGCTCGGCAGTTCTGGGGTATAAGGGTGTAATATCGGTATTTATACGGATTGCATCGGAATCTGCATTTGGCTATAATCCGGGCGAGTCAGGTAGGGCGGGCTATGCCCACGCTGTTTTGGGTTTTGATGCGTGGTCTCTGAAAAAATAATCTATCGTTATTCGCATTTCATTGCCGCTGTTCATTTATTTGGTTCATCCGACTAATGCGTGGATGACTCAGAAGATCTTATCGGCGCATTTACCGGAAGAGTCAAAAAAACTTATTGCCAAAGAATCATTGATGGCGGTTTTCAGCCGTTGAAGTTGGGACAAGAGCCGGCGCCGGGGCAGCTCTGGCATTTGCCGGATGCGGCGGCAGGCGTTTTGACCACCGCCGAGAAGGCAGACATCTTTTTGGTCGTCTTTTTGTGGCCGCATTTCGGGCAGGCCGGCGGCTTTACATCGGCGCTGCTGACCAGGGCTTCGTTGACAAACCCGCAGGACGGGCATTCGTATTCAAAGATCGGCATCGGTACGTTCCTGTTAGTTCAATTTAACCATGAAGCTCAAAAAGAACATGAAGACGGATAAAAGCACTAAACATTAAGTACTAAATCAGAAACAAATTCAAAAACAAAAAAAAAGAAACACAGATTACGCTGATTTCACTGATTTTTTACCATGAAGAAATGAAGAACATGAAGACAGATAAAAGCACTAAAAATTAAGCACTAAATCATAAACAAGATCAAAAGGAAAAATAGATCGGAAGAG
>JBFZBE010000240.1:0-2683 GCA_041308685.1 Phycisphaerae bacterium | reverse complement strand
GTTGGAACCGGTGACGATGTTCCTCGAGATGGGGTCATCGGTCAGATTCAAAATCTTGGTGTGGAAAATATCACGGTAACAGGAAACGGTGAGTATGCCAGTGTAGGCGGACTTGCTGGTTCTGTTAATGGCGATATCCGACAGTGTTATGTTACAGGTAGTATCTCTGGAAACGGCTATTACACAGGAGGATTTATTGGTAATTTTATTGATGGTCAGCTAACTGACTCCTATGTTATCGCAAGTGTAGAAGGAAACAATTGTGAGGCCATTGGTGGCTTTGTGGGCACTTCTTATTACGGTGTGATTTTAAGGTGTTTATCTGCATGTACAATATCCGGGGTTGCAATTGATGTGACAGGATTTGGCGATGATCCTGAGGAAGTGATGTTATCTTTTTATGATTTACAAGTGGCGAATCTAATTGCAGGTGGCGGTGGTATTGGCCTTCCGACTTCGGCAATGCAGACCGCTGAGACGTATCTGCGTGCGTATTGGGATTTTGTGGGGGAGATCAAGAATGGCACGGAGGACATTTGGTTTATGCCGCCGGAGGGCGGGTATCCGATTCTGGCTTGGCAGGCGGCAAATCGGTTTGTGTTGGCCAATGACCAGATGCTTGACGCGACCCCTATTGCCGTCGGCCAGACTATTTCTGGTACGACCGTCGGGGCAACAGGTTTGGATATCACGGCCAACGGCTACAACGACCTGCTGGATGTCTGGTATGCGTTCGATTGCACGACCACCGGCAAATATACGATAACGCTGACCGGCGTGGGGTTTGATACGACATTGGGGGTCTTTGACGGCAAGCAAAATGAGATTGCATTCAACGACGAATTTTTTGGCAGCAAATCGCGAGTTATTTTGAACGGCAAAGCGGGTAAACGCTATTATCTCCGCGCGGCGGGCATTGATGGCCAGAGCGGCGGTTTTACGTTGAATCTGACGGCCGGCGCAACCCAAGCCATACAGGGCGATATCAACTACGACGGCAAGGTCAATCTGATCGACCTATCGACGCTGGCTGAAAACTGGATGCTGGGCGTATAGCCGTAACAACAGCGCGGCAGCGCAAGCTGCCCGATGGGGCGTCCGTGTGGACAGGGCGTGGCGCTGTGGGTAGTCGCAATCCGGCCGCTTGCGCGGCTCGGCTATTGTTTATTAGAGGAATGGTCGCTTGTACAATACACCGATAGCATATTTTATTACATTTACCAGTTACGGTACTTGGTTGCATGGTGATTCGCGTGAAAGTACGATTCAACGAGACGGATATACGGAACGACTTGCCCCAATGCGGCGTTATACCGTCATGAACAGTTACGATTAAAATATCCGGCAGTGATGTTGAACCCGCACCATCGAAACATTGTTCGGGATGCGATTGTCAAACACTGTCAGATTCGTCAATGGCGGTTATTTGGGCTGCATGTGCGAACAACTCATGTGCATTGTGTTGTTCAGGCGGATAAACCTATCGATCAGACAATGAAGGAATTCAAGAGTTGGGCAACACGCATGCTACAGAAAAATGGCTTGACAAATCCTCAAATTTGGACGGAAGGAGCAAGCTGCAACTATATTTTTACAACAGCCAAACTACTGGAAAAGGTACATTATGTGGTTTATGAACAGGGAGAGAAGATGGAATGTTATTTGGATGATGCACTCAAGTTGCAGCAATGAAAGTCAAAACAACAGCGCGGCAGCGCAAGCTGCCCGATGGGGCGTCCGTGTGGACAGGGCGTGTTGCTGTGGGAGTCGCCATCCGGCCGCTTGCGCGGCTCGGCTTTTGTTTGGATAGGTTTGTTAAAGCCCCAGCCGTTCTGCGTAGGCCTCTATCAAGCGGCGTGTTATTTTGCCGGGTTTGCCGTCGCCGACGGTGTGGGCTTCGATGCCGACAACCGGCAGTACCTGCATGATGACGTTGGTCAAAAAGACCTCCTCGGCCGCCAGAAGATCATCGATCCGCAGTGTTTTTTCGGATGGGTTTAACCCCAGCTTTTCGGCCAGTTCCAAGACCGTCTTTCGGGCGACGCCCGGCAGTACCGGCGTATGCAGCGGCGGCGTACACAGCGCGCCGTCCCGGACGATAAAGACATTGCTGATGCAGCCCTCGGCCAGCGTGTTTTCGGTGGTGAACCACAAGGCCTCGGCGGCCAGCTTGGCGTGCGCGTCGCGCAAGGCCATCAGCCGCGGCGCATAACAGGCGGTTTTATGGCCGGCCGCGGGGTCTTTGGGGTTTTGGCGGTAGTCGGTCAGGATCACGCGAACCCCTTTTTCATAATGCTCCTTGGGGTATGGTGTAAACGGCGCAGCGGTAATCAGCAGCGTGCAAGCGGGCTTGCCGTCCTCGGCGATCGGGCCGTTGGACAGCGACAGCCGTATGCGGGCGTCGGTCAGCTCATTGGCCTGCATCAGGCGGCCTATCGCGGTTTCGATCGCGGCGGCGTCATAGCGATTGTTCACGCCCAGCGCCGCGGCGGACTTGTTCAATCGCTCCAGGTGGTCGTTCAGACGAAAGACGCTGCCGTTGACCGCCCGCATCGTCTCAAACAGGCCGATGCCGTACAAAAAAGCGCTGTCCGTGATCGGCACGGCGGCCGCCTGTGCATCGACGATGTGATCATTCAGAAAGACGTATTCGGTATCCATAGCAGTTATGCCGTTCGTAATT
>JBFZBE010000239.1:0-2842 GCA_041308685.1 Phycisphaerae bacterium | reverse complement strand
ACATGCTTTTTAAAGGACACCAACAGCATGACGAAAAATAAAGTTAAAAAGTAAAAATTGTGGAACGCTTCGTAGGAGAAAATAATTGAGTGATGTGGAAATGTGTGATAACAATTTGATTTGAAGGAAGTTTTACGCAGAGGATTTGATGAATACAAGATTGCTTAAAATCTTGTTTTGATTGTGAGGGGGAAAAAAGACGAACGAAATGATACCAGAAAAGAGAATCGTTGTTTTCAGAAAAAAAGAAATCTGCAAAACCATTAATAAAAATGAATGGTGGTTTTCAGTTGTTGATGTGTGAGGTGTTGTGGACATGCCCACCCTGCATGGGTAATCATGAATAGAACCAAGAGTATTGATAAACCGATTTTCTTGCTCATATATTCTCTTCTCCGTCTGTTCATTATATACCTGTCTGCAATTTAATTGAAAGTTCGTCGGAATCCGCAAGATGATGACATTTTTAATTTTTGGCAGATGACTGAATTGTTATTTTGAATTTACTTAATCTGTTTTAACTTGCCGTCAACACGTAAAATCTCACCTCGTTCAGTGTTTACGCTAACTGTCTTGTCACCACATCGGAGGGTAACCGGATTTCCCCAGAGGGAGTAGATGCCGGCGGTTTTGAGTGTACTGTTATCCCATTCCAAATCCACTTCAAATCCGCCGCGTGCCCGAAGCCCCTTTACCGAACCAACGGCCCATTCAGACGGCAGTGCCGGCAACAAATCGAGGAGACTGTTGCCGTCAGCATCGAATTCATGGCTTTGCAGCAGCATCTCGGCAATACCGGCCGTACCGGCCATGTTGCCATCAATCGCAAAAATGTTATCGTTCGCACCGGCAATGCCGCTCCGGGAAAAGGTCAGAAGACTCGCGTCAGCATTGGCAGTTATCAGGTTCAGTAGACTCTTGAATGCGGCCTGACCATCTCGCAACCGGGCGTAGTAACAGACCGAATTGGCGGCGCTCCACTCGACATCCTCCCAGTCCGGCCGTGTGGTCCGCAGTTCCAAAGATTTTCTGGCCGCTTTGGCCAGTTCAGGAGTCGAGTGCGGGGTAATCTGCATCAACGGAAACAAACCCACCAGGTGGCTGGTATGCCGGTGACCGGTTTCTCCTCCATCATCAGTATTAACCCATTCGAGCAACTGACCGTTACGTCCAATTTGATAAGGCGGCAGTTTGGCCCGTGCTTGTTCAAGCTGCTGGTACAAATCCGCATCAATCCCCAGGATATCGGCAGCTTCGATACAGCTACTGAAGAGTTGATAAATCATTGCCCGGTCAGTCACCGGACTCGGCCCGGCCTCACCGCCGCGTTCTGGAGAAACAGCCGGTCCAGTCATCAGCCATCCGGCGTCAGGATCAGCATAAAGATAGTCAAGAAAGAACTCAGCTGCTCCTTTGAGTACAGGGTAAGCCCGCTCGGCCAGAAACTCTTGATCACCTGTGAACCGATAATGTTCCCACAAATGCGTAGCAATCCACGCACCCCCAGTTACATGCAAACCCCATCCCTCGCCCCATCCCGCTGCAGTAAAGCCCCACGGATTGGTGAAGACATGGCATACCCACCCGCGATGGATACCATACATCTTCCCTGCGGTTCGCTGCCCAGGTTTCACGAGAGATTCGACCAGGCGAAAAAGTGGCTGTCCACATTCAGTCAGATTGGTAACCTCAGAAGGCCAATAGTTCTGCTGCGTATTGATATCAAGGTGGTAATCGCAGGTCCATTCCATATTGGCCGCCAGACCATCATTCCAGATTCCCTGCAGGTGCATCGGCAGAGGTGAATCTTCACGCGAACCGGCAATCAGCAGGTAACGACCATATTGAAAGAACAATGCAGCCAGTGCCGGATCGGATTGTCCTCGGGCCAACGCTTGCCAGCGTTTGTCGGTAGGCTGTTCATCGGCTTGTGTCCCTGCAAGATCCAATTGAACCCGGCGAAACAGCGACTGATGGTCACTCACATGCCTGTGGCGCATCGTCGGCCAATCATATAGCTGTACCGCAGCCAATTGGTGTTCGCACAACGCTGCCGCGTCGGCCCCGCGAAAATCTGTGTTTATTGCAATAAGGATGGTGGCGGCATCGGCCCCAGTTACGGACAAAGTATCACCTACGGCCTGTACGGACCCGCCCGTGGGCAGAATCCGGAATCGCGCCTCGAATGAAACCCCTGTAGTACCGTCGCTGTGCTTTGTTTCCAGCGCCCGGCCACTTGCAGCCAGTGTATCTTTTCCACTCACATGTGATGACCATGGAATCCGGCCGCCGTCGTAAGTCAGCCTGAAGCTGACAGCGCCCGGCTTATCGGCCGTCAGATGCACCACCAGCACCTCCTCCGGGTGGCTGGCTATCACCTCGCGGCGATACCGAATGCCGTTGGCCGTAAATGTAACACCGGCTACAGCCTGGTCGAGGTCCAGTTCACGATGATAATGTTCGATTGGTCCAAACATGCCGCTTTGAAAAATCCGCAAATTTCCGACCGGTAAGTTTGTACCATAATTGAGCTGTCGTCCCAGCATCTTGGAGATCAGCGGCCTGGCTTCGGCATATCGATGTTCTTTTAAATACGCCCTGATCTGATTAAACGTATCTGCTGCATCGGGATATTCATGCTCCTGGCAAGGTGCACCAGCCCAAAAGGTCGTTTCGCCAAGGGCAAGCCGTTCCTCGGATATTCCGCCGAAAACCATCGCTCCAAGGCGACCATTACCCACCGGAAGCGCTTCCAACCAGCGTGATGCTGCATTATCATACCACAGCACAATCTTGTCTTCTGCAGGTGTTATCTTTTCATTGGCGGCTCCGCCGACCAGTA
>JBFZBE010000238.1:0-5527 GCA_041308685.1 Phycisphaerae bacterium | reverse complement strand
GGCTGGTGGCTGACGACCTGGACGGGCTGGATTATATCATCGCCGGTTTTCACTATGTGCCGACGCTGGGGCACTATCCGTGGTCGATTGACGAACGACGGATGGATATCGAACTGTTTTTACAAATGTGGGAAAGCTCGCTACTGGGGATTGTCGCCAACCCGCGCATCGATACGCTGGCGCATCCGGGGCGGATGCTGGCGGCCTGTACAAATTTGGATGAGTATTTTGACTACGGCCTGGCTGTTTTCGAGAAGGTCGCCCGGATTTCGGCCCAAAACAACATCGCCTGGGAGATCAACGAGCTGACCGGTTCGCGTCTGACGCCGTACTGGCAGGAGCAGTGGTACCGGATTTACCAAGTGGGGCTGGCCGCGGGGGTCAAACTGGTGTTCGGGTCAGATGCCCATTTACCCCAGCATATCGCCGGACAGGAGTTTGCCTGTCGCGTACTGGCGCAATTGCCGGACGGCGCGCTGTCGCAGCCGGAGGATGTATTCAAAAATGTCCGCTGCTGAAGCCGGCAAAAGATGCAGTATGCGCTATTCAAAACCCGATGGGGATGGTTTGGGCTGGCCGGTGATGCCGACGGCCTGCGGCGGGCGTGTCTGCCGCTGCCGGACAAAGTGGCCGTTAAGGCGTATCTGTTGACCGATGCCAAAGCGGCTGTCGGTGCGGCGGATTTTGCGGATTGTCGGCAGCAGGTGCAGGCGTATTTTGAGGGTGAGCGTGTGGATTTTTCGTCCGTGCCGGTCAATCTGTCTGGGTTTGGCACATTTGCACAGGCCGTGTTAAAGACGCTGCATCGTCTGCCGTATGGCCGGACGCTGACGTATTCCGAATTGGCTGCGCATGCGGGTCGCCCCCGTGCGGTGCGTGCGGCGGCCAGTGCGGTCGCGGCCAATCCGCTGCCGCTGATCGTCCCGTGTCATCGCATCCTGCGCAAGGATGGCTCGCTGGGCGGCTTTTCAGCCCCCGGCGGCGTTGTGACCAAACAGCGTCTGCTCGATTTGGAAAGCGGCCGTCTGCAATGAAAATCCTGAAGGTTCAGCCCGTTACCGCGCCGCTGCTGGCGTGGTTCGACAAGCACGCCCGCACGCTGCCGTTTCGCGGCACGCGCGATGCGTATGCCGTCTGGGTCAGCGAGATCATGCTCCAGCAGACGCAGGTTGCCGCGGTGGTGCCGTATTATGAGCGGTTCATGGCGCGTTTTCCGACGGTGCAGAAGCTGGCCGCGGCGCGGCTGGATACGGTGCTTAAACTGTGGCAGGGGCTGGGCTATTACAGCCGCGCCCGCAATCTGCACAAGGCCGCCCAATTGGTCGTCCAGCGGCATAGCGGCGTATTTCCCGCAGCGTTTGAGGACATCGTCGCACTGCCGGGCATCGGCCGCTACACCGCCGGCGCGATCGCCAGCATCGCCTTTGGACAATGTGTGCCGGTTCTAGACGGCAACGTGATGCGTGTGCTGTGCCGGCTGTACTTGCTCAAAGACAACCCCAAAGCGTCCGCTGTACAAAAGCAGTTATGGTTGCTGGCGGCGGCTCATGTGCCGACCGACCGCCCCGGCGATTACAATCAGGCGATCATGGAATTGGGGGCGATGGTCTGTACGCCCAAGTCGCCGGATTGTCCGCATTGTCCGGTGCAGAAGACGTGCCTGGCGTTTGCCGGCGGCGTGCAGGAAACGCTGCCCAATATCCCCAAAGCCGCCGCGACGCCGCATTACACCGTCGCTGTCGGGCTGGTCTTTAAGGACGGCAAATTGCTGATCGATAAGCGCAAGCCGGACGGCCTGCTCGGCGGGATGTGGGAGCTGCCCGGCGGCAAAAAGCAGAAAAAAGAGACGCTCAAACAGGCCGTCGCCCGCGAGATCGCCGAAGAGACCGGCCTGGCCGTGTCCGTCGGCGGGCGGCTTTGCGTGGTGCGGCATGCCTACTCGCATTTTCGGATCACGATTCACGCCTTTTACTGCGACTATGTCGGCGGGACGGCCAAGCCGCTCGGCTGTGCGGCCGTCAAGTGGGTTGCCCCGGCCGCGTTGAAAAAATACGCATTTCCCGCCGCGACGGTCAAAATCTTCGCCTATTTGCCCCCAAATGCGGTGTATAAGAAACAAAAGCCGAGCCGCGCAAGCGGCCGGATAGCGACACCCACGGGGTAACGCCTGATCGGGCAGCTCGCGCTGCCGCGCTTTTGTTTCATGCGATTGCCCTGCCCAAAAAAGGGCAGGGGTTGCAATAAAACGGCATACGGATATAATGACCGGCTTATGGCGGAACATAAAAAAAACGTTGCTACCGGCTCAGTGGCCAAGAATAAAAAGGCCTGGCACGACTACGAGATCGTCGAAAAGGTCGAGGCCGGGATGCTGCTGGTCGGCACCGAGGTCAAGAGCTTGCGCGACAAGCAGTGCGAGCTGGAAGGGGCGTTTGCGCGGATCGCCGGCGATGAGGTCTGGCTGATGGGCTGCAAGATCGCCCCGTACGCGCAGGGCGGCTATGTCAACCACGACCCGCTGCGCAAGCGCAAGCTGCTGCTGCATCGTGCCCAGATCAAAAAAATCCGCATCAAGCTGGAGCAGCGCGGCTTTACGCTGATTCCGCTGAGTGTGTATTTCAATGAGCGGGGGCTGGCCAAGGTCGAGCTGGGACTGGCCACCGGCAAACGGCAGTTTGACAAGCGACGCACCCTGACCGAAAAACAGCAGAAACGCGATCTGGATCGGTCGGTCAAACGAAAATAGATTAAAACCAGAACGTAAACAAAAGCGCGGCAGCGCAAGCTGCCCGATCAGGCGTTACCCTGTGAGTGACGCAATCCGGCCGCTTGCGCGGCTCGGCTTTTGTTGCAGAATGAAAGGCAATCACGATGGCACAAGAGAAAAAACTGATTATCGACGACGACTGGAAAAGTCAGGCGCAGAAAGAAAAAGAAGCCCTCGAACAGCAAGTTCAAAAGGACGACACTAAGCATCGCCCCGAACTGCCGGAGGCGGATTTTACCGGGCTGGTCAGCATGCTGGCCACGCAGGCGTTTTACGCCCTTGGGCTGATCCGTACGCAAGAGACAAAAGACCAGAAGATCGAGCCGGATTTTGAGATGGCCAAGTACCACATTGATATGCTGGCGATGCTGCAGGACAAGTGCAAAGGCACGCTGGATACCGAAGAGGCCGCGATGCTGGAAGGCACGCTCAGCCAGCTTCGGATGGCGTTTGTGCAGCTTTCAAAATAGAATACAGAATAGAGAATACAGAACACAGAAGATGAAACCGCAGATTTCACAGATGGGAAAGGGCGAGGAAAAATAAGGACAGTTCCTAAATTTTTACTTTTTCCCTTTGCCTTTTTCATTTTTCAAATGAGTACGATACTGGATCAGATTGTGGCTGATAAACGGAAGGAAGTGGCGGCGCGAAAAGCGGCGCTGCCGCTGGAGGAGCTGCGCAAGCAATTGCGGGATTTGCCCAAGTGCCGCAACTTTTATCAGGCCGTAACCAAAAAGAACCCGCGCGGGCTGAACGTCATCGCCGAGGTCAAAAAGGCCTCGCCGTCGGCGGGGGTTATTCGGGCAGATTTTGATCCGGTGGCGATCGCCCGCACCTATGCGGCCTGCGGGGCGGACGCGATCAGTGTATTGACGGATGAAAAATATTTTCAGGGGCGGCTGGAGTACTTGACGGCGGTCAAGGCGGCAGTCGATATCCCCGTACTGCGGAAGGATTTTTTTGTTGACCCGTATCAGATTTACGAAGCCCGCGCCGCCGGGGCGGACGCGATCCTGCTGATCGCCGAGGCGCTGACCGAATCAGAGCTTTCCGACCTGCTGATTCTGGCCGGGCAGTTGACGCTGACGACGCTGATCGAGGTGCACGATGCCGATTCACTGCTGCGGGTGCGGAGCTTGCTGGGCTTTCCGCAAAAGCATTACAGCGTGCTGGGCGTCAACAACCGCGACCTGCGAACGATGCAGGTTGACATCAACACGACAGGCCGATTGGCCGAGCTGGTCGATAACCGCCGCGAATTGATCGCCGAAAGCGGCATCCGCACACGGCAGGACGTAGAAAAGCTCATCGCGCTGGGCGTCGGCGGCGTGCTGATCGGTCAGACCCTCTGCGCCAGTGGCGACATCGCCGCCAAGTTCGCCGAGCTGTTCGGGGGGCGGGTGTAGTGGATGTGTTCATTTTAATCGGCATCGGGTTATTGATGGGTCTGTTCGGCGGGCTTTTGGGCATCGGCGGGGCGCTGGTGATGATCCCGGCGATGGTGCTGTTCTTCGGCGAAAATCAGCATCTCTATCAGGCCTCGGCGATGACCTGCACGTTTTTTGTTGCCATTGCCGCAAGCGTCGTGCATCGTAAGGCCAGGATTCTTGTGCCGGGCGCCTTGCGGCAGATGATCCCCGGCGCGGTTGTCGGCGTGCTGGTGGGGGTCGCATTGAGCAATATCCACTATTTTGCCGGCGGCAACAGCTATTTATTGGCGCGGTTTTTCGGGGCGTTTCTGCTCTATGTGGCCGGCTACAACATCTGGGGGTTGTATCGCCCCATCGAAGAAAACAACAATGGCCGGCCGGACGAAACCTATAAAACCCCCAAAGGCATGCTGTATTCGGGACTTATCGGGCTGATTACCGGCGCGGCGTCGGGTTTTCTGGGCATCGGCGCCGGTACGGTCGTTACGCCGCTGATGCAGTTTTTTTTGGGGTTTCCGCTCAAGCGAGCGATGAGCAACTCAGCGGCGATTATTTTGAGCATCTCCTGGATCGGGGCGATCTACAAGACCGCCACACTGCCGCCGCACGGCATTTCAATCGCCGAATCCCTGCATATCGCCGCGTGGGTGATCCCCTCGGCGATATTGGGCGGCTATTGGGGCGGCCTGCTAATGCATCGTTTGCCCCGGCTGTGGGTGCAATTGCTCTTTATTGCCGTTTGTGCCGTCAGCGCCTTTAAACTGCTGACCGTCCAGCCGTCGGCGGGTTGACCAGGCCTACTGCTCCAGCAGTCCCAGCAGATTCGGAAGCCACAGTGACAGGGCCGGCCAATAGGTGATGATCGCCAGCGCCGCCAGCATCGCGGCAAAAAACGGCAGCATCGCTGGCAGCACGCGGGCAATGCTGATCTTGCCGATGCCGCAGCCGATAAACAGGCACGTCCCCACCGGCGGCGTACACAGCCCGATGCACAAGTTGGCCACCAGAAGAATGCCGAAATGGATCGGGTGCATCCCCAGTTTCAACACCACCGGCAGAAAGATCGGCGTAAAGATCAGCACCGCCGGCGTCATATCCATAAACGTGCCGACCACCAGCAGCAGCAGGTTGATGAGCATCAAGATGACCCACGGATTGTCCGACAGCGTCAGCATTGACGCGCTGACCGACTGCGGGATGTTCTCGTAGGCCAATAGCCAGCTCATTGCGGTGCTGCATCCGACCAGCAGCATCACCACCGCGGTCGTGATGCCCGATTGCAGCAGGATGTTTGGCAGATTGCGGAGTTTGACCTCGCGGTACACGC
>JBFZBE010000237.1:0-2673 GCA_041308685.1 Phycisphaerae bacterium | reverse complement strand
AGCATTACAGCAAAGAATTTCGGTTGCATGCCCTGGGAGACACCGATGCGACCGGTGACCAAGTCAAGCAGTTGCATAAAGAAAACGTCCGATTGCGGATGGAGAAACGGCATTCTTGCTTTGTATTTGCCCTTTTACTTTTGGCCGCCTGCCGGTACAATAACGCCTATGACAGACACCGCCGTCAAACGGATTTTCATCAGCGCCTGCGAGCACAGCGCCGAGATGCACTGTGCCAACCTGATCGCTGCCGTAAAGCGTCAATCGCCGACTGCGGTCGCATGGGTCGGGCTGGGCGGCCAGAAAATGGCCGCCGCCGGATGCACCCTGCTGGCCAACCCCGTCCAGCGGGCGGCGATGCTCTACAATGTCCTGGGGCAGTTGGGCTATTACCGGCAACTGATGCGGCAGGCCGCCGATTATCTTGCCCAAAACCCGGTCGATCTGGTCGTGGTGTGCGATTCGCCGGCGTTCAACTTTCACATCGCCAAGGCCGCCCGTCGCCGCGGCATTCCGGTCTTGTTTTATGTCGCCCCGCAGTTGTGGGCGTGGGCGCCGTGGCGGATCGGCAAACTGCGTCGGACGTGCAGCCGGCTGGCGTGCATTTTGCCGTTTGAGCAGGATTGGTTCCGGTCGCGCGGCGTCGATGCGGCGTTTGTGTGCAACCCGCTGTTTGACGAGCTGGCCGAGCCGGTGGCCGCCAACGCCAAAACGTATGCCGACTACCGCGTTGACGCCCCGCGGATCGCGCTGCTGCCCGGTTCGCGTGACGCCGAGATACGCACGCTCTGGCCGGCGATGCTGGAAATCGCTGCGATGCTCAAAGCCAAACACCCGCACGCGACGTTTTTGTCCTGTGCCGCCGATGCCGACAAACTGGCGAGGATGCAGCGAATGGCTGAAAACGCTCCGTCCATCGACTATTCGATGGCGAAGGTCTATCAGACGGCCAAGGCGTGCGATTTTACGCTGGTCGCCAGCGGCAGTGCGACGCTTCAGGTCGCCGCGGCCGGCTGTCCGATGGCGATTTTGTACCAAAGCAATAAATGGATGTGGCGGCTGGTGGGCAAATGGCTGATTCGTATCCGGCATCTGTCGCTGGTCAACATCCTGGCGCAGCACGAACTGGTGCCGGAGTATATGCCCTATTTTGACAGCACCGTCCCCATCACCGACACCTGCGGCCAATGGCTCAACTCCCCGGCCAAACTCGCCCAAACCAGCCGTGCGCTGGTCGATCTGGTCGCGCCGCTGGCCGCATCCAAAGCATCCCAAAACACCGCCAAAATCGTACTGCAAATGCTGAATTCCAAATAAAACCGAGTCATGCCACCAGCGGCATTTGTACGGCGATGATCGGTATAATGCTTTCTTTTTGGTATGAACCGGCTATAATACGGACTATGAGAAAAAATGCCTTGCCGATACTGTTTGAGAATGCCGACATTGTGCTGGTCAATAAGCCCTCGGGGATTTCCGTTACGGCCGACCGCACCGGAGCGGACGATGTACTGCGTGTACTGACGGCACAGCTTGCGCCGGCTGAGCCGCTGCGTCTGGTGCATCGGCTGGACAAGGAAACCAGCGGCATTCTGCTGATCGCCAAACACCGCGACGCCCAGAGCTTTTATTCACGGCTGTTTGCCAAACGGCTGGTGCGAAAACTGTATCTGGCGATCGTCAAAGGCCCGATTTTCAAAGAGGCCGGCTCCATCAAAGACCCCATCGCCCGCAGCCAGCGCAACCCGCGGGCGATGCACATCCACCCGCGGCTGGGCAAACCCGCCCAGACCTACTGGCGGCGGCTGGCCGATTTCGGCGGGCCGACGCTGCTGGCCGCCCAGCCCCTGACCGGCAGGACGCACCAGATTCGCGTGCATTTTGCGCACCGCAAGATGCCGCTGGTCATCGACCCGGTCTATGGCGAAACGGCGCCGCTGATGCTGTCCTCGTTCAAGAAGGGCTTTCGCCCCAAGAGCGACCGCGACGAGCCGCCGCTGATCGACCGGCTGACCCTGCACGCCTATCAACTGGAATTGCCGATCGGGATGGAAGACAACGCCCCGCTGCAGGTCTTTGTGGCCGTGCCGGACAAACCGTTTCTTTCGTGCGTCAAACTGCTGGCCAAACACGCCGTCCCTGCCGGAAAACCCAACGCCTTTGACAACCCGGCCGAACTGGATAATATTTTGGCCGGTCTTCCTCTGGATTTTGCGGCCGTTTAACCTAAATATTTGCACATTTCCTTTGTTTTTGCATCTTCTTTGTTTGTTTTTTCCCCTACGAAATCGCATTTTCTAACAAAACACTAATTATCCCCAAACACACAACTAATGTTTTTCAATTAAAGTGATGCGATGAAATGTGCCTGACGGTGGGCGAAAAAAGTGAAATTTTCACAAAGGGTTGAAACGATGACGAAAATGCGATTCATAATCTGTGCGGTTTTTGCGGTGGCGATTATTTCCGCTGCAATCGTGTGGAACAACCAAGCCGACAAGACCCCGGTTGAGCAATTCGTTGCGCAGCAAGTTTCTTTCAGTGCCGGCATGGAAACAGCGTTTTTTGAGCTGAATATGGAAAATCCATCGGTAATGGACTCGGTGTGCGCCGATTTCGGCACCATCGCATTGCATAATGTGTCCGAACAACTCTGCCTAAACAGCACAGACG
>JBFZBE010000236.1:0-6410 GCA_041308685.1 Phycisphaerae bacterium | reverse complement strand
GAATTGCCCCTGTCGGACAGACGGCCATGCAACCGCCGCACGAATGGCACAGTGCGTCAAAGACCAGCGCCGCCCCTTTGACGGCGACGATCGCGCTGTATTGGCAGAGCTGGCCGCATTTGCCGCAGCCGATGCATTTGTCCAGATCAACGCGCGGGACGCCGACGGTTACATCATCAATGGTGTCCCACTGGGGCGTAAGAAAGATATGCCCGTTGGGTTCTTCCACGTCGCAATCCAAATACTGCACCGCACGGCCGTCGTGTGCCAGCGCTGCGGCCAGATTCGTCGCAATCGTTGTCTTTCCTGTGCCGCCTTTGCCGCTGGCGATAGCGATGGTGTAAGCGGTCATCGTGCGGTGTTATTTGCTCTGAATTTCTTCAAGGCGTTTGTTGATCTGCGTTAAGCTGTCTTGCAATAACTCCGCCTGCTGCTTGAGAGCGTCTGCTTCGGATGCAGCCGGTGTACCTGTAACGCCCCAGCCGCCTCGCATCCAGCCGGGAAGGCCTGTGGCAAAAACCCGGTTTCGCCGTCCGCGTCCGCGTCCGCCGCCGCAGCCCCAAGCGCCAAATCCGCGCCCGCCGACCGGATTGGCGTAGCCCGGCATTGCAAATCCTGCGCAAAATCCCGCACCGCGGCCTGTCATTGTTCCCGTTCCGGCTGGACCTGTTCGATCTCCACCTGGCATAGCTATACCCTTTCAAAAAAATAGTGAGTTAAACCCAATGCCCTTCGACATTGGCTGTGTTTATTTGTGTGAGCAACCCGTTTTTAAACGCCGCGACCGCATCCTGCACGGACTGCTGGCCAGACAGATAGAGCTTGATCCCCGCCGCATTGAGCGTCTTGAAGGCATTTGGCCCGACGTGGCCGGTAATGACCGCCTCGACGCCCAATTCGGCGACGTTCCGCCCGGTCTGAATCCCAGCCCCTTGGGCGGCATTAAGGTTGACGGTGTTGTCGTGTGCGGTGTAATCACCGGTTTCTGTATCCGCCACAATTAAATACCGCGCCCGGCCGAAGCGAAGGTCAACTGCATCGGTTTTCTGGCTGCTTTGTGCTGTAATGGCGATTTTCATCTAATCCATTCCATGTCTTATTGAATGTCCATTGTCGGCTAAAATGCTGTAACAATCTTAATTATGAGCATAAGCCCATAATATGTCAAGGTCATTATTAAAAAAAATAGAAATATTTTATAAAAATATATTTAACTATTTTATTTGTAATGGTTTGTGAAAAATTCTTGAATCTGCACCCAAAAGAGTTAGCATAGGGGATCGAACAGGCAGTTACCGCTTGAAACCGGACATGGAAACACAGAATCAAAAAACCGTCATAGTCGTCAGTGACCTGCACATCGGCGATGGGGGGCCGCGGGACAACTTTGCCGCCGACGGCAAGGAGTGTCAGTTTTCCCTGTTTTTGGATTATGTACAGCAGCAAGAAGCAGAATTGATCATTTTGGGCGATTTGTTTGAGTTCTGGCAGTCCAACATCGGCCGCACACTGGTGCGGCGGCTGGGGCTGCTGGATCGGCTGGCGCGGATGCAGGCGGTGTATGTGGTCGGCAATCACGATGCGGATTTGGAGGATTTGATCGGGACGGGGCTTTTGGCGCATCCGTTTTTCGAGCGGATGAGCGGGCCGTTTTCGCGTCAGATTGGCGGGCGGACGTTTCGCTTTATGCACGGCCATGAGGTCGATCCGTTCAACCGCGACGGCACACCGCGATGGGGGCGGATTATGGCGATCCTGTGCGGAATTATGGAAGACCGCAAGGGTTCGCCGCTGCTGTCGGCGGGCGGATTTACCGAAAAATCGCTGCTGTCGTTCAGCCGGTCGTTTATGTGGCTGTGGAACAACTCGGTCAACTGGTTTGAAAAAAGCCGCTCCGATGAGCCGCCCCACAGCGTCGCCGAGTCGCTGACGCCCGCGCAGGAGCCGTCCCGCGTCAAGGGCATCCTGTCGCTGTATCAAAAAGACCGCCGCCAGAAGGGCTACGATGTGCTGGTGGCCGGCCATACGCATCGCGTCGGGCGGGTTGGCGATTGGTACGCCAACAGCGGCTGCTGGGTGGGGCTGCGCAATCATTTTCTGACGATTACGCCCGTCGGCGAGGTTTACATCAGCGAATGGAAAAACGGCCGTCCGGCTGCACTGGAGCAAACGGCGGCCTGCGAACCCTAAGCCAAAACTTCCTTGCATTGACACTGCTTTTGCGTTATGGTGGCCGGCGGAAACGAGCTGTAAAGGAATACTGAAATCATGGAATGGGTACAATCGCATCCTGAACTGTATAGCTGGGTTATTTTGCCGTTGCTGATTTTGATTGCGCGCATTATTGATGTCAGTCTCGGTACGGCTCGGGTCATTTTTGTGTCGCGCGGCTACAAGTTTTTGGCCGCCGCAGCGGGGTTCTGGGAGATACTCATCTGGCTGGTCGCCATCGGGCAGATTATGCAGAATCTGACCAATCCGATGTGCTATATTGCATACGCGGCCGGTTTTGCGATCGGCATCATTGTCGGCGTGTCGCTGACCGAAAAAATGTCGCTGGGTGTTGTGCAGGTCAAAATTATGACCCAGGAAAACGCCGTACTGCTGATCGAGTCGCTCAAGACCGGAAAATACGGCGTAACCAGCATGGATGGGCAAGGCGCTTTCGGCCCGGTCAAGCTGATCTTCACGATTGTGCAGCGGCAGTCGCTTGATGAGGTCATCGGGCTGATCAAAACGCATACGCCCAAAGCATTTTACTCGATCGAAGAGGTTAGCCGCGTGCGCCGCGGAAAACTGGCGCCGCGTAAAATGCCGGCGGGTTTGGATATCCTGCAGGGTTTAAAATCATTCCGAAAGGGCAAATAGGGGGCTGTTATGCGGTTCAAAAAAGCCACACAAAAACTGGATCAGCTTAAAAATGTCCTGATCGGGCACAAGACGATGCTGATTGTGATGCAGGATAATCCCGACCCGGATTCCATCGCCGCCGCCGTTGCGCTGCGCAAGCTGGCCAATATACTGGCCGAGGTGCAGTGTTCGATCGCCCATAACGGCGTCATCGGCCGCGGCGAAAACCGCGCGTTGGTCAAATATCTGGGGCTCAACCTCCGCTCGCTCAACCAGCTTGACCTGACCGCCTACGAGCTTTTTGCCACCGTGGATACCCAGCCCGGCACAGGCAACAATGCGCTGCCGGCGCACATTGAGCCGGACATTGTCATCGATCATCACCGCTGCCGCCCGCGCACGCGGCAGTGCCGGTTTACCGATGTGCGCAGCCGCTGCGGCGCGACGGCGACTATTCTCTATGAATATTTCAAGGCCGCCGGCGTCAAGCCGGAAGTGCCGCTGGCAACGGCGATGCTGTATGCGATCCGCTCGGATACGCAGGATTTGGGACGGGATACCTCGCGCGCGGACATCAAGGCGCTGACCGAGCTGTTTGCGTTCGCCAATCTGCGGATGCTCAGCCAAATCCAGCGCGGCAAGGTGCAGCGCAACTATTTTCAGATGCTCTCGGATGCTCTGCATAAATCCACGGTGTACGGCAACGCCATCGTTACCAATCTGGGTACGATCGACAACGCCGATATGATCGCCGAGGCAGCCGATCTGCTGCTGCGGGACGATCTGACCACGTGGGTGATGGTGTATGGTATCGTGCAGGATAAGCTGATGATCTCATTGCGTACCGAGCAGGAGCAGCTTGGCGCCGACAAGGTTATCCGTCAGATTGTCGCCCGTAAAGGCGTCGGCGGCGGCCACCCCAGCTATGCCGGCGGACAAGTCGGCATCGCGGCAATGTCCTGCAGCCAGACGGAACATCTGGAAAAACTCCTCATCGCACGATTCCTGCTTGCGGTCGTCGGCGACAATGCAAAACCGGAACCGCTGATCGCAGTTGATCCATAAACCCCCGTTTCATACGGAAGTACAGAAATTCAGGATGATCACATGGCAAAATTGACGGCGCTGACAGGACCTTTACGCGACAGACAATTTGAGCTTGTTTCGCATCGCGGCGGGCTGTGCATTATCGGCCGCAGCGGCCAGGGGATCGATGTTCAGATTCCCGACGCCGCGGTCTCGCGCCGGCACGCGGAGCTGTCCTATCGGGACGGCCAGTGGGCGATCCGCGATCTGGATTCGTCCAACGGCACCTTTCTAAACGAATTGCGGATTCAGGGCGTTACGCTGCTGTCACACAACGACCAGATCCGATGCGGGGCGACGGTGCTGCTGTTCGGCGGCGACGGCGCTGCGGAACAGCAGCCCGCCGGTGCTGGTAACGGAGCGCCGATCGAGCTGGCCTTTGATCCCGGCGAAACGATGATTGCGGTGGCGTTTGAATCGCTGCAATCCAAACAGACCGCCCGCCAGCGCAAGCGGATACTGGAGGCCGGGCAGGCGGCGCTGAATATGTCGCACGGCGTTAAAAACATCCTGCAGGCCGTACGCTCCGGCCAGGATGTCGTTGATGACGCTTTTGCCTACAACGACCTGGATCAGGCCAGAAAGGGCTGGAATATCCTCAAACGCAACCTCGAAAAAATCCAGAAGGTCGTGATGGATATGCTCAAGTTCAGCCGTGAAACTCCCCCTCGCATTCAGCCGTGCCAGTTCAATCGGCTCGTTGAGTCCGTCGCCGAAATCCTCCGTTCGCAGGCCGACCAGCGGCAGGTCGCGCTGACGCTGCAATTGGATGAGCACCTTGGGCAGATTGCCCTCGACCCCGACCAGATGCAGGATGCGGTGATGAACCTGATCCTCAACGCCGTCGAAGCGGTGCCCGCGCAGACCGGCCATGTAACCGTGCATACCGAATTGGACGACGCGAACAAAGAGATGATTTTCTGTGTCAGCGACAATGGCAAGGGCATCGAGGATACCCAGATCATTTTCGAACCCTATCACACTGACAAGCAGGGGTACGGAACGGGCTTGGGGCTGGCCATCACAAAAAAGATCGTCCTGTCCCATCGCGGCCGTATCGATGTGCAATCCATCCCCGGACACGGGTCTATCTTTACCATCCGGGTACCGACGGATTGAATGGACGAAGGACGATTTTTCAAACGCCGGGATGCTTTTCGAGCAGTGCTTTGAGTTTTGGCAGCAGGGCGGCCAGGGCGTTGGCGCGGTGGGAGATGCGGTTTTTTCGATGGAATCCAGTTGTGCGGCGGTCTTTCCGGCAGCAGGTATATAGAAGATCGGGTCGTAGCCGAAGCCATTGTCGCCGACCGGGGCGCGGTTGATTACGCCTTCGACAAACCCGGTCGTCTCCAGCAGGATTTGGCCGGGCTTGGCCAGACACAGATGGCAGCAAAATCGCGCGGTGCGTTGTGCGTCCGGCACGCTGTCCAGCAACCGCAGGGCTTTTTGGTAGTTGAGCCGGTCGATGGTCTTGCGGTCGGGGGATTTCTGGTCATATTCATCCGCCGCAAAGCGGGCGCTGTACACGCCGGGTGCGCCGTCGAGGGCGTTGATCAAAAGCCCCGAATCGTCGGCCAGCGTCCACAGGCCGGTCGCCGCGGCGTAGCCCAGTGCCTTCTTGCGGGCGTTTTCGGCAAACGTATGGCCGTCCTCCTCCACCTCCGGCACGTCCGGAAAATCCCGCAAGCTGAGCCACTCGGCATGGCCGGCGGCGGACAGCATCTCGGACAACTCCTTCATCTTTCCCGGATTGGTCGTAGCGACAAGTATTTTGATCATTTAGAAATCCTGTTCAATAGGCCGTGCTGTTGACAATAAGTAAAAAGGCAAAAGTAAAAAGTACAAGGTAAAAGGAAAAATTCAAGAGAGACGATCCAGACACACTGGCGTTTTTCCTTTGCAGTGTAACAGGACGGGGCATGCGGCGAACCCATTGCGGCAGTTTCCGTATCTTTTTGCCTTTTTCCTTGTCATTTTACCTTTTTCCATTTGCCTTTTCACTTTAACTTGGCGTTAGGCATTGTGTTTGCGATTGCAGCGGGGGCAATGCAGGGTGCGGCCGGCAAAGGTCGGCGGGACTTTGAGCCGCACGCCGCAGGCACAGTCGATGAAGGTAAAGCCGCTGACCTTGCGCATAATGTCGCCGACCTGACGCTGGGATTGCTTGGGTGAAGCAGTGGTCGCCGCTGCGGAGGCCGTGCGCACACCGATGGGCTCATCGGAGACAATCGCTGTTTTTGGGATCACGCCGCCGCGATGCGTAACGGCGCTGTAGGCGGCGTTGTAGTCCTTGAAGGCCGCCCCGTGCGCCATATTGCGCAAAATGCGGATGCGTTCTTCGGCCGGCGGGTGCGTGCTGAACAAGCTGACGGCCTTGGCCCCGCGGAAGGGATTGGCGATGTACATCGGGGCGGTCACCTGATTGGCCGATTCCATCGAGACGGGGCTGGAGGCGATTTTTTCCAGGGCGCTGG
>JBFZBE010000235.1:0-3045 GCA_041308685.1 Phycisphaerae bacterium | reverse complement strand
GTATTAGGCGGCCTCCTTTCCCAAACAGCGCAAACGGCCAAAAAATGAACCTTCCGGGCGGCATCCATTCTTTTTACCTTTTACCCTGTCATTTTTCCTTTTTACTTTTCCCTTTTTACTTCTCCGTCAAGACCAAACAGGATTGCTGGAAACAGCATCAGGCCAGAGACAGCAGAAAGGCCAGCGTTTTTTCGACATCGCCGTAGAAGCATTCCAGCGAATAAAACGCGACAAAATTGCACGCCCGCGCCACCGCCGGCTCGGCAAATCGCGCCATCGCCTGACGTCCGATGAACGCCGGCAGATTGTCCCCGTGTGAAAACGGCGTCAGGCAGATCACCAGCAAAACAACCCCCGTCAGAAAATAGCCGAACAAAAAGCCCAGTGTTCCGCCGCCGACCCGGTCGAGCAGCTTGGGGAAATAGTCGTCAATATCGCGCAGAAAATAAAACCACGCCACCGTCCACAGCACGACAAAAATCAGCAGCGTCATTCCGAACACGCAGCCGGCCGCGTAGCCGGGGTCTTTTTCCAGCCCCTCGCTGACGGCCATGATCTTGGGCGCGGCCAGCACCCCGATATAAATCGCAAACATCAGACAAAACAGCGACGCAAGCATCGCGTAAAGCCCCTTTCGCGTGCCCAGCCAGGCGAACAGCCCGCCGACCAAAATAAACAGCCAAAAGATCATATCCGTTATCCTATGTTGGAGGTTACCCGTTTGATTTCCGCCAGCGTCGTTTGCCCGTCGGTGATCAGCTGCATACCGACCCTGCGCAGCGTCGCGTAAAATTGTTTGTCGCCGCGTTCTTTCAGCTCGCCTGCCGAGACCGTGCCGTTGCACAGCGTCTGCCGCAGGGCGTCGTCCATCACCATCACATCCATCATCGCCGTGCGGTTGTAATAGCCGGTCCCGCCGCAGTGGCCGCAGCCGTTGGCCTGCATAAACGCCGCCGCGTCAAGTTTATTTTGCGTACAGTAGTCCATTTGGCTTTGCGACAAGCTGGCCGGCCCTTTGCAGAAGGGACAGAGCTTGCGCACCAGCCGCTGCGAGATGACCGCCTTCAGCGCCGAGGCGATCAGCAGCGGCCGCACCCCCAGATCCAGCAGCCGCACCACCGCGGCGATATTGCTGCTGCTGTGCAGTGTGGCCATCACCAAATGCCCCGTCTGTGCGGCCTGCAGGGCGATCTGGGCGGTCTCGGCGTCGCGGATTTCGCCCACGCAGATCACGTCCGGGTCCTGCCGCAATACGCTGCGCAGACCCGCGGCAAACGTAACGCCCGCCTTGGCGTTGATCTCAATCTGACTGATATTGGGCATCACATGCTCAATGGGGTCTTCCAGCGTGATGACATTGCGCTGGCCGAAGTCGATCGTCTGCAAGAGGCCGTACAGTGTGGTCGTCTTGCCGCTGCCGGTCGGCCCGCAGATAATGACCATCCCCGACGGCTGCTGGACGAACTTGGTCAGCGTTTTGATCTGTTCGGGCGAAAAACCGATCTCCTGCGGGGTCATCGGCGTGCGCGTCTGGTCGAGAATGCGGATGGCCAGTTTTTCCCCGCCCAGCACGCCGGAGCTGGCCATACGGAAATACACCTGCCCTTCGGGGATGCGCGCCATAAACGCCCCGTCCTGCGGGCGGCGCTTTTCGGCGATGTCCATACCGGAGATCGCCTTTAAGCTGTTGATGATCGGCACGGCCTTGGCTGACGGCAGGCACTCATACTCCCGCAAAAAACCGTCCACCCGAAAGCGGATCGCATAGTTGGCCTCGTCCTTGGGGTCGATCAGGATATCGCTGGCGCGCTTCTGGATGGCCTCGATGACCATTTTTTCGGTGCGGAGCTGGGTTTCGTGTTCCTGGCTGCGGCCGGACAATTGACGCGAATAAACGTCGGAAAACCCATGCCCGGCCGTATCCATCAGTTCGATGGCCGGGGCGTTGATGCCGACGCTCTTGCGTTTGGGTTTACGCTGGCCGCGGACGGCATCCATCGCAAACCCCCAGACATCCCGCCACACCAGCTCGCCATCCTGCAGCCGACGCACCGTTTCGCCGACAAACAGCACAAACAACGCCAGCGGGCCGACGACCAGTGCGGCGATGTTGAAATAATGACTATAGGCCTGCGGCACCAGCGGACTGGCGTCCGACCGCTTGACCGCGTACAGACACAGATAAAACCACCCCAGGAAAAAAATGACCTTCACCACGCTGAACGGCAGCGCAGAATCCACCGCGACATCATCAGCGACGGTCGTCATTGCTCCGGACAGCCCAGCCAACAGCCCAAAATAAAATCCCGCAGGTTCCATCAATGTTGCCTCCTGTTTTTACATAGCGGCAGCATTATAAGACAAGGCCGATACAAATTGCAACCTAAATTTCCACCCGCGTAACAGAGAAGTCAGGAGCCAGAAGTTCGGAGTGCACGATTCATCGTGTACCGCTCCCTCTTACTTAACCCCGCGCAGCAGAAGATTTTAAACCCCCATTTCCGAGCCGAAAACATATTTTTTTATTTTTGCCGATAAAGAGCCAGGTAGGGTGAGCTATGCCCACGTTGTTTTTAGTTTCGCTATGCGGTCTCTGTCTTTGAGAGCGTCTTCCGGGTTGCGGCCTGACGGCCTTGCTTGGGGCTATTGTTGTTTCACTCCGTTGGAGTTGTGGAATTTTTGTGTTCTTAACACGCTGAAGCGTGAACTACAAACATAGTGATTAAACAACGGCGTATTTTTTGTGGTAATCTGCCGCTTTGGGGGGTATAATTGCCGACGTTTTGAAGATTGACAACCACACATTGGAACTATGATTATGCATAAAAATTCGGAAGCGTTTTTGAAGGAATTGTTGGAATCGCCCAGCCCGTCCGGCTATGAGCAGCCGGCCGCGAAGGTCTGGCGGGCGTATGTCAAGGACAGCGTCGATCAACTCCTCCCGGACGTGCACGGCAACAGCATCGCCGTGCTGAACCCGGAGGCGGAATTCAAATTCATGCTGGCCGGGCACATCGACGAGATCGGCCTCTTGATCACGCATAT
>JBFZBE010000234.1:0-3489 GCA_041308685.1 Phycisphaerae bacterium | reverse complement strand
AATTAAGGCGTGCCGGTCATCGCGGCCAAAGAGCCGTGGCGAAAATAGTAGACCGACTCGGTTTCGTATTTGCCGAATCGCCCCAACTGCACGCCGGCGTCCGTGGGCTGGTCGGAGCCGGGACAGAACAGGACTTCGGGCTGATCGGCCAGGTATTTGTCCAGCAGCAGTCCCAAGCCGACCGGCTTGCGATTTGAAAGACAGATCAAGCTCGTTACGTTTCCCGTTACATTGTAAAAATTCGGCGGCGGCAGCCCCTCCGGCCCCAGCGGGATATGGTCGTTGTGTTCGGCGGCATACGCGATGATCGCAACGCCGATCTGCCGCAAATTGGCGATGCACACGACGGTACGGCCTTGCTGCCGTGCGCTGCGCAACACAGGCGTCAAAATCGCCAGCAGCATCGCAATAATGGCAATCACCACCAGCAGTTCAATCAGCGTGAACGCTGCCGTCCGGGTATAACGTGATGGACAGCGTTTGGGGTTCATTCGCCGCTGCGGTCTTGCAGCCAGTGTTCGGCCAGCAGCCAAACGTCTTCTATTGTAACGCATTGGTCGCCGGTCAGGTCGGCGGCGGGGCGGCCGCAGGCATAGAGATTGGCCGACAGCACCGCCAAATCCTCCAGATTGATCGTCGTGTCGCCGCTCAACTCCGGCCAGCGCGGAAAGGCCGTAACCCGCACATTGTCCACATCCCAGAAGCCGCCGATGTCGCCCTGAGCACGCAGGGCGATGCCGATGGTTTTGTTGGCCCACGGGTCGGTGTTTTTTACTGGCGGCAGTGCCAGCGAATAGGTCTTCAAAAAGTTCTGCGTCAAATCCCACGACGGCACGGCTATGGTGTAAATGGATTGCCGTTCGGATGCGTTGTTGATATAATAGAATTCAAGAATAAGTGCATTGTCGGGGTTGACTCCGGCGGGGGGGTAACGCATGGACGGGCAGATGTCCACATCCAGACGATAGCGTTCGCCGATTTGATAGTCGGCGGCAAGGTCTTGCAGCAGGGCGTTTCCGCTGCCGCTGTAAAGAAACGCCAGTTGATCGCCGTCGGGGTTGAGGATGTGGTCGCCGTCGGGGCTGCCGGCCGGAGGGTTGAGAAAAACGCCGATGTTTTTGCTCGGATAATCGGGGTCTGTGTCGGTATCCTGCTCGATCCAGTTCGGCACAAAGGGAACGGCGTAGAATGGATTTTCAACCGGATCGATCGGCGGGGTTTCAAACGAATGATTGGCCACGGGGACCGCATCGGCGGCGACCATGCTCATCACCGGCACAACAAGACACAACACGATACATTTCAACGGTGTTAGACGCATTGCATAAGCTCCACAATTAGCTTCCAGATTCCAGCGACCAGCTTTTTCTTGGCTGGCTGCTGGCCGCTTTTCTATCTTCCTCGCTACTTCTTTCTTACGTCGATGCAGACCAGCTTGCCCTGTGAGTTGCGGGCATAGAGATGGCCGCCGGACAGCACCGGCATCGTCCAGCAGCGTCCGCCGGGCAAGACCTCTGCGCCGGACAGTTCGGTAAATCCGTCCGGCGAGGCGGCGACAAACATCAGCCGTCCGCGTTCGCTCAGTACGATCAGCGCAGTGCCGACTGCCGACAGCGTGCCGTTGCCGACCTTGGGTTCCGCCCAGAGCTGTTTGCCGGTCGCCCATTCCACGCAGGCCAGTTGATTTTGGTCGATGCCGTAGAGGTGCTCGCCGATACGCACCGGCCCGCTCATCTGGCTGCGCATACTCTTATCCTGCCAGACAGCGGTCGGCGTTTCGGCGAACCGCACCAGGGCGGCGCCGTGGTTGTAGCCGGAGGTGATGAAGGCCTCCTGACCTGCGATGATCGGATCGGCGGCGTTGACGTAGTGCTGGGTCTTCCACGGAAAGTCCCATACCATTTTCCCGTCAGCCGGATCGACGGCGATCAGCGATTCTTTGGCAAACAGCGCGATCAACTGCCGCCCGTCCGGCGTTTTGAAGGGAACCGGGGTGGCATAGCCGCACTCGGTGGCGGCGCTGTCCCAGACGATCTGGCCGTCGTTTTTGTTCAGCGCAAGGCCGGCGCTGCCGACATTGAAGAGGATGTTGTCGTCAAGAACGATGCCCGACGACGCAAAGCCCCATGTCGGCGCTTTGTGGGGGAGGACTTTCTGCCATACGATGGCGCCGGTTTGTGCGTCAAAGCAAAACAGTTTGCCGCTTTTGCTGAGCGTATAGACCTTGCCGGCGTGAACGGTCGGCGTGGCGCTGGTGCCGCCTTCGTAATATTTGGGGTCGAGCGGTTCGATGTACTCGTACCGCCACACTTCTTTGCCGGTCAGGGCGTCAAAGCAATAGACGATATCTTTGTTTTTATCGACATTGCCCATCACATACGCCTTGCCTTCGGCGACGCTGACGGCCGAAAAGCCGATGCCCAGTTCGGCCTGCCAGACGATTTTCGGATCGTTTAGCGCGGCGGTATCAATGTCCGTTTCGCTGCTGATGCCGTTATGGTTTGGCCCGCGCCAATGCGGCCAATCCTGTGCCTGACCCATCGAGGAAACGACACAACAACCCAACACGATTACAAACAAACGATTCATTGCCATTGATGAAACTCCACTATTTTCTTAATTCTCAATTCTTCATTCTTAATTCATTCCAGCGCCAGCGCACCGGTCGGACAATTTTTCACGCATTCGGCAGCGGCGACGGTCAATGCCGCGGCGATCTGTTTTTCAAACGGCACGGCCACGCCCATTTCAAAGCCGCGTTTGGCAAATGTCAACCCCAGCGGCTCGCCATTGCGCTGTGCGGTCTGAATGCACAGGCCGCACTGGATGCACTTGCCCGCTTCATAGACAATGCCGTTTGTGCCGTATTGCAGCAGTGTTTTGCGTTTTTCACCCGGCCATGCGTTCTGCTTTGCCCCGAAGCGGTCGGCCAGTTGACGCAGCCGGCAATCGTCCGGCTTGCGGCAGTCGCAATGCAGGCAGCGCACGGCCTGCTGGCGTGCGGCGGCGGGGGTGTACCCCTCTTGCGGCCTATCCGGTTCCGTCCGCGGCAGAGAATTTTCGCACGGCGGCGGCTGGCCGCGACGGCAGTTGAAGAGATGCTCGTCAGCCAACATCATGCCGTTCACATACGCCGTAATCGCTGATGCCGCTTCTTTGCCGTCCGCAACCGCGCGCACACACAACCGGCGTCTGCCGATCGCGCCGCCGGCGGCAAACACACCCGCCCGACTGGTCTGGTAATCGGATTTTCCGACCGTAATGCCGTTGTCGGTGTTTGCTGCGCCCCACAGATTGCCGTTATTATAGCGTGCCGAGTCTCCGGCGGCAATAAGCACCGCGTCAAATTGCCCGCAGAGCGTTTCAAACGCAACATCTTGCCCAATCCGACAGTGGGGCTTAAAGATGATGTTGTGCTTTAATATCTGTTGTGCCTCTTTATCCACAATTTCGATTGGCAACAACGTCCGATCCATATCGGCGTACCGC
>JBFZBE010000233.1:0-3136 GCA_041308685.1 Phycisphaerae bacterium | reverse complement strand
ATGTGCAGCATTTTCAGCAGGCCTGCAACGACGTGGACGACAGCGGCGGCGCGATCGTCAGTGTGCTGGCAAATCGCGCCTCCACGCGGCAGCGGCGGGTGGTAACGGTCACGGAGATCGTCGGGGCGACCGCGCAGCAGCGGTACGAAAACGGCGTATTGACCAGCGAATGCGAAAACCCGCTGGGGTTTGTGCCGGTGGTGCATATTCAGAATCTGGCTCAGCCGTACTATTACGAGGGCGTCAGCGACGTCGAGCAGTTGACGGCCTTGCAGGATGAACTCAACACGCGGCTCAGCGACCGCGCCAGCCGGATTACGATGCAGGCGTTCAAGATGTACCTGGCCAAGGGGCTGGACAGTTTTGCCGACAAGACTGTCGCGCCGGGGCAGATTTGGTTTACGAGCAACCCGGACGCGAGGATCGAGGCGTTCGGCGGCGATGGGGCGTGTCCCAGCGAGAATCTGCATATCGCCGAGGTGCGCGAGGCGATGGATAAGATCAGCGGCGTTACGCCGGTCGTCGCGGGCGTGCTGAAGAACAAGCTGGGCAACCTGACCAGCGGGGTGGCGCTGAAGATGACGTTTATGGGCATGCTCAGCAAGACGGCGCGAAAGCAGCTTACGTATGGGCAGGGCGTAAAGGCGATCGCGCGGATGGCGCTGACGATTCTGGATAAAGCGGGCGTGTACGCAACGGAGCCGCAGGAGCGCGAGGTGGAGGTGGTGTTTGCCAATCCGCTGGAATTGGAAGAGGGATAACCACGAAGCACACGAAGAGCACGAAGTTTTTTTAGACACAGATTGCACTGATTAACTCAGATTTTTAAAAGAAAAAATGATTTTGCCACAGAGTGCACAGAGAAATGAAGAATTAAGAATGGTGAATGAAGAAAATTTTGAGTTGACTAAAAAAATCCTGTTTAATCCTATTAATCTTGTCTAAAAAAATCAGTGCAATCAGCGTAATCCGTGTTTCTAATTTTTGTTTTTTGAATTTGTTTAAGATTTAGTGCTTAGAATTTAGGATTTTTATTGAAAGGGTAAAGCAATGGAGCACACAGAACATGGACATGAGGTATCCGAGGGCAGCGGCACTGAGAAGATGGCGTCGGTGGTGGAGGCGATTCGGTATCGCAGGCGGGCACAGGCGGCGGAAAAGGAGTTGACGGCGTTGAAAGAGCAGTACGAAAAGCAGGGCAAGGAGTTGGCGGAGGTCAGGGAGAAAGCGGAGGGGGGAGAAAAAAAGGGCGAACACACAGGTTCGCCCCTACGGCAGGGGGAGAGCTTAGCGGGCGAACACACAGGTTCGCCCCTACGGGAGACGGTTAAGACGCAGGGTGCGCGAGAGCTTCGCGGTGGGAGTTTGCGCGGGCTGATGGAACGTGCGGCCGTGCGCGCCGCACAGAGCGGGCGGCGGACGGATTTGCAGGAGTATTTGAGAGCAAGACGAGCGTTTGTGTAACAAAATGAAGAATTAAGAAATTCAGGAAAGGAGTGTTATCATGTCATTTACGGGAACAGCAACGTACAGCGCGGGGGCGACGCTGCCGCAAATCGCCGAGGATGTGTCGGATCTGATCTCGATTATTTCGCCGTATGAGACGCCGCTGTTGGATGTGCTGGGCGACGGAATGCGCGCGGCCACGAGTACGCATCATGAATGGCTGGAAGATGAGCTGCTGCCCAACAAGGACGCCATCAGCGACGGCAGCATCAGCGACCCGGAAGGCGACACGCAGTTTAATGTCGCGCACGGCGAGCGATTCCGCGTCGGCGATCAGATTCAGATCGAAGCCAGCCGCGAACTGATGCTGGTTACGAACATCGCCGGCAACACGCTGACGGTGGTGCGCGGGTACGCGGGTACGACGCCGGCCGAACTGGTCAACGCGCAGGTCGTCAACATCCTGGGCAACGCGGCGCTGGAAGGCGGCGACCGGCCGGAGGCGCGATTCACCCTGCGGACACGCAAGGGCAACTGGACGCAGATCTTCACCGCCGCCGTCGAGGTCAGCGGCACGGACCTGGCGGCCAATCAGCTCGGCCTGGCCGACGAGATGGACTACCAGAAGCAGGAGCGGCTGCGGGAACTGCTGCGCGATCTGGAAAACACCGTCATCAACGGCGGCATGCCCACGGCCAATCCGCAGGGCAGCGCCGCGGTGCGCCGAACGATGCGCGGCATCGTGTCGCACTTGCAGACCAATGTGTTTGCGCCGAGCGTGAACGGGTTTCCGGCCGGCAACGGTCTGGACGAGGAAAAGCTCAACACCGCTCTGCGGCGCATCTGGGAAAACAGCAGCGGCAATGTCGATCTGATCGTGGTCGGCGGCTATCAGAAGCGGCGGATCAATGCGTTTTTGTCGGGCGTGCGCGGCTATACCGCCAGGGACACGGCCTACCGCGACAGCGTCAGCATGTACGAAAGCGATTTCGGCGTCTGCCGGATCGTAACCACGCGGTGGATGCCGCAGGACGCGGTGCTGCTGCTGGATTCGTCGCGCATCAGCGTGATGCCGCTCAGCGGCCGAAGCTTTCACTTTAAGCCGCTGGCCAGCACCGGCGACTATGAATGCGGCGAGCTGATCGGCGAATACACGCTGGAACTGCGGAATGAAGCCGCCCACGGGGTGATCCGCGGGTTGGCTACGGTGTAGGAAAGTTAAAAACGCTGATTACGCTGATGGCGCTGATTCTAAAATAAGGTAATCAGTCAAATCAGTGTAATCAGTGTTTTATAATAAAAAAAGGGAGGTTATATGTTGACGAAGGATGTGGATTTGCTGGTGTATGAGCCGGGGCTGTTCAAGACGTGGCGCGTCGCGCATCAGCAGCGAGGACGAGGCGGCGATGGGGTGCTGAGCGGCACGACGTTTTCGGCCGCAAGCGGCAATTTTGTCAACGCCGGTGTGCAGGCGGGCGATGTACTGTACGCGGCCAGCATCGACGGGGCGATTGACGGCTGTTATGAGGTCGTCGCGGTGGTGTCGGCGACGCAGTTGACGGTGTCGGTCGTGCGAGGCGATGCAGCGGCAGCGGCGATACCGGTCGGGGCGGGCAGCAATCTGATTTGGCGCATCAGTACATTTTACCCGCATCGGTTCACCGCCGAGCAGTGGCTGCGCGATCGGCTG
>JBFZBE010000232.1:0-6139 GCA_041308685.1 Phycisphaerae bacterium | reverse complement strand
TTTTTCTAACTTGACAATATGCTCGAAAACGTTTACATTTAACAGTATTGCAAGCGGATGGGAAATATCTTGATGCAATAGGAGAAAACGATGATTGACCCCTGTACGCACTGTGAGCATCTGGAGGCGCGGAATGCCTTCCTCAAACAGCATTGGCCGCAAGTGGCCGACTGTCTGAAAATCGCTGCCAGCGGCGTATTGACCGACTCGACTATTAAGCCCGCCTCCGGCAAATTGATCGAGGCGATCATCGCGTCCTCGAACGACTGCATCTTCATCTGGGACAAAGATTTAGTGTGTATGTATGCCAATGCCGCCTCCATTCGGCAGGTCGGCGGCGAACCGGCGATGATCCTGGGCAAGCATATGCGTCACGGCCTGTCGCATATTCCCGACTTTGTCGATTTGTGGAGCGAGCGGGTTGTTACGGTATTTCGCACCGGCCAGCCGATGCAGGTTTCGGATACGATGACGCTGTTGGGGCGGCTGGTACACAACGAAGCGACGTTGTCGCCGGTGCGCCTGGAGGACGGGGAGATTTTCGCCGTCAGTATTGTCTATCGCGACGTTACCGAACGCAAACAGATAGAACAGCGGCTGCTGGAGGAAAAACACAAATTTCACATGCTGTATGACCGCGCTCGCATCCCGCTGTTTCGCACCCGCGTCAGCGATGGCAAGCTGCTGGAATGCAACGATGCACTGGTCAAACTGCTGGGCTACAGCAGCAAGGAAGAATGCCTTCGCCGCCACTATTCTACGATGTTTTACGCCGATATTACACAGCGCAAAAAACTGCTGGAACGGCTGGCCTCCGACGGCCAGGTGGACGGGTTTGCATTTGAGTACCTTCGCCTGGATGGTTCGCGCGGCTGGCTGGAGGTGTCCGCCTGGCTGGATGCCGAACACGGCTGGATCGAGGGCGTCCAGTTTGACATTACCGCACAAAAAGTCCTTTCCCCCGCTGAAAAAGCCATCTTAGCCCTGGTCTTGCAGGGCAAAACCAACAAACAGATCGCCCAGACGCTGGGGCGGTCGATCCGCACGGTGGAAGACCACCGCTCCCATATTATGCACAAATTGGGGGCGGACAATCTGGTTTCTCTGATCGAGTCCGCCCGCTCGCTGGTTGCGTCATCCGAATAATCTTGACTTGCCAAGTTGCCCTGTGTCGGTTACAGTGTAGGCCGAACAATCGAGGGCAACCGCAAGGGAATCCGCAATGCTGCTTGAGACACTGGGCGAAAAAACGATACTCGGTATCGAACGATTAGGGCAGTTTTCACGCTTTGCCGGCCAGACGCTTAGCGCGATGGTCAAGACGTTCACTGCGCCGCGGCAATACCCCCTTGTGCTGGCTCAAATGAATATTATCGGCGTGCAGAGCGTGCCGGTGGTGATGGCGACGGGGGCGTTTGTGGGGATGATTTTGGCGATTCAGGCCTACGGCCAGCTTGCGGCGATGGGGCTGGAAGAACGGCTGGGCGTGCTGATCAATATCGCCGTGGTCAAGGAACTGGGGCCGGTGCTGGCGGCGGTGATGCTGGCCGGGCGCGTCGGCGGGGCGCTGACGGCCGAGCTGGGTACAATGAACGTTACCGAACAGATCGCGGCCGTGCGCAGTATGGGCACCGACCCGATGCGCTATCTGGTCGCGCCGCGCGTGCTGGCGTGTCTTTTGCTGACGCCGTTTTTGATCATCTACGCCGACTTGCTGGGTATCCTGGGCGGCTACTTTATCAGCGTTGTTCAGCTCAAAATCAACGCCGGCGCCTATTGGGAGTACTCGGCGCAGGGCGTGGAGTTCTGGGACATCGGCACGGGTATTTTGAAGGGTTTCTTTTTCGGCGGCGCGATCGCACTGATCGGCTGCTACAAGGGGTTTACCTGCCGCGAAGGCGCTCAGGGCGTCGGGCAGGCCTGTACGGAGGCGTTTGTCGGCAGCTTTATGGCGATTTTGGCCATGAACTATGTCTTTGCCGTCGTGCTGGATGCGATCTATAAGACCTTCTGGCCGGTGCGGTCGCTGCTTTAGCGATATTTTCAATAATACCGTTTTGTTTTCGCAGTCAAGTGCATCTTGTTTTTTGCAAAATATATTCTACAATACGCGGCTTATCGGGCGTATGTGCCCTATGGAAAGGTTTGTAAATGGATAAAGCACAATTGGTTAAGCGGGTCAAGGAAACCTCGTATCTGGAAGGCGATTTTGTGCTGCGCAGCGGCAAACGCAGCACATACTATATGGACAAGTACCTGTTCGAGACGCAGCCGGATGTGCTGCGGGCATTGGGGCAGGCGTTCAGCAAACATGTGTCGGCGGACGTAACGCTGATCGCCGGGGCGGAGCTGGGCGGCGTTGCGCTGGCGGCGGCGACGGCGATGGAGGCCAACAAGCCCTGGATCATCGTGCGCAACAGCAAGAAAGACTATGGGACCAGCAAGCTGGTCGAGGGCGTCTTGAAGCCGGGCGATGTGGTGCTGCTGGTCGAGGACATCGCCACCACCGGCGGGCAGGTGCTGGAAGCGGCCAAGGTGATTGCCGCCGCCGGAGCCAAGGTTAAAAAGATCGTGGCCGTCATCGACCGCAAGCAGGGCGCCCGCGAAAACATCGAACAGGCCGGGTATGTCTTTGACAGCTTGATGACCAAAGAAGACCTGGGTATCGTGGATTGATCGGAATGACATTTACACAATTATTGGCAGTGGTCAAGGCCGGCGGGGTGCGGGTGTGTGCTGACTCACGGCGGGTGCAGGCGGGCGATTGTTTTGTGGCGGTGCGCGGCACGCAGACAGACGGGCATACGTTTATCCCCGCGGTGCAAAAGCAGGGTGCGGCGTATATTGTGGCCGAGCGGCCGGCCGACGGCGGCCATGTGATCGTGGTCGAAAACACCGCCGCGGCACTGGGGATATTGGCGCAGGCGGCGGCGGGCAGCCCCAGCGAGCGGCTGACAAATCTGGCCGTAACCGGCACCAATGGCAAGACGACGACGAGCTTTCTGGTGCGGTCGGTCGTCGAGACGGCCGGCCAGGCGTGCGGACTGATCGGCACGATCGTCTATAGCACCGGCAAGCAGGTCTCGGACGCCCCGCTGACGACGCCCGATGCGCTGACGATCGCGCAGGCCGCCCGGCAGATGGTTGATAGCGGCGCCAAGTATATGATGATCGAGGCCAGCAGCCACGCCCTCAGTCAGCATCGGCTGGCGGGTATCCCGTTTACGGCCGCGGCGTTTACCAATCTGACCGGCGACCATCTGGATTATCACAAGACGCTGGAGGATTATCTGGCGGCCAAGACGCTGCTGTTTACAGCCCTGCCGCCGCACGGGATGGCGATTTTGAATGCACAATCCGAGGCGTCCAAGACCATCGCACAGCAGATCAACCGGCGTATCTTGTGGTACGCCGTCGAGCAGCCGGCCGATCTGACGGCACATATTCACGAGATGGACGACCGCGGCACGACGTTCAGCATCGAGTTCAATCATTATATGGAAAAGGTAACCACGCCGCTGTGCGGGATGCACAACATCAGCAATCATCTGGCGGCGGCGGGATTGTGTCTGGCGGCGGGTTTGAGCTTATCGCAGGTTGCGCAGGGGCTGTCGGCGCTGACATGTGTGCCGGGTCGGCTGGAGCCGGTGATTTCAGACGGGGCGGATCGTCGCGGGGTGCGGGTGTTTGTGGATTATGCCCACACCGACGATGCGATGGAAAATGTGCTGCGGACGCTGCGGCCGCTGTGCCGCGGGCGGCTGATCGTGGTGTTCGGCTGCGGGGGCGACCGCGACAAGACCAAACGGCCGCGGATGGCGCGCGTGGCCGAGCGCATGGCCGATGTGGTGGTCGTTACCAGCGACAACCCGCGCACCGAGGACCCGGAGGCGATCATCCGGGATATCTGTGCGGGCTTCTCGCCGGAAAAACGCGGCGGGGTGATCGTTGAGCCGGATCGGCGGCAGGCGATCTTTCAGGCGATCGCTGACGCGGGGCGCGACGATGTGATCTTGCTGGCCGGCAAAGGACACGAGACCTATCAGATCATCGGCACGCAAAAGCACGACTTCAGCGATGTCCGCACGGCGCAGGATGCACTGCGGTGCCTTTAGCCCGGCTACTATCGCTTGTGGTATTTGCCGACGGTGTCTGTGCATACTTGGATCGACGATTGTCGATTGAGGATTTTTATCCGGCGTATTTCTTTTTCTGACCTCTGTTCGCTGTCCTCCGCTGCTTCAACCATGCCATTTCCCTTTCAGCTTGCCAAATAGCTTTTTTATCGGACGCAGGCCTTTGCGCTGTATTCTCACGGTTGGCGATTGCCGGTTAACTTACCCCCGAAAACGGCCGATACTACCGCAGGGTAAAAACCCTGTTGGAAATCGAAACGGAACTTATACGGCCGAATGCGGCTGAACGGGAGTTGAGATATGGCGTTTGACGCAACCATTAAAGAATACTTGAAAGAGATCGACGATGCTCCGCTGCTGACATGGGAGGACGAAAAATCGCTTTCAATGTCGGTCATCGAGGACAATGACCCGGCGGCGCGCGACCAGTTGATCCGCAGCAATCTGCGGCTGGTGGTCAACATCGCCAAAAAATATTCCGGCCGCGGGATGAGTTTGGGCGATCTGATCGAAGAGGGCAACCTCGGCCTGATGCGCGCGGTCGATACGTTTGACCCGGATCACGGTGTGCGCTTCAGCACCTACTCGGCCTGGTGGATCAAACAGGCGATCAAACGGGCGATCCTGAGCAACGCCCAGCCGATCCATATTCCGACATATATGGTCGAGCTGATCAACCAGTGGAGGCAGACTTACGACGAGCTGGAAAACAAACTGGCACGCACAGTCAGTTTGGAAGAAATGGCGCACGCGATGCAAGTACCTATCCGCAAGGCACGTGCGATCCGCGACATCGTCAGTGTGGTCGATTCGGGTTTTCAGTACGATTCGCCCGACGAGAACACCGGTCTGGATGAATCCATCGAAGACAGCCGCGCCGCTGCGCCGGAAGACTTTCTCGGCTCCAACGAGGAATTGAACCAGGCGCTGGAACTGCTGGATCGGCTTGAGACGCGCGAGGCCGAAGTGCTCAAGCTGCGGTTTGGACTGGATGGCCGGCCGACGCTGACGCTCAAGCAGATCGGCAAAAAACTGGGGCTGACGCGCGAGCGCGTCCGACAAATCCAGCGGGATGCGCTGGCACAGCTCAATGCATTGATGAACACGGACCTGTAACGCCCCGTGTCCCTGCTTGTATTTTGATTGCCGTTTGCGGCAGATGAGTGCTGTGTCTATTTGTAAGGCAAAAGGTAAAGGGCAAAAGTACAAGGTAAAGGGAAAAACCAAAGTCGCCCTAAGGGACTGTAAAGAAATAAAATGATTGATTGACGGGATTTTTTTTAGATAGGATGAATCCCGACGGGTCGGGACTTCGCAATGCTCAGCGGGATTTACAGGATAAGATTTTAGACACAGATTATGTTAAATGTTTAATGTGTCGATTTTTCTGTTTAATTTACATTATCCAATTTACAAACTTCAATTATTAGCTTGTGTGTGTTTGCGGTGGAAAGAATCAACTGAATTCATTACAGTTCCTAAAAGGAAAAATTAAAGGCCGCCTGACACATAACCTTTCTTTTAACCTTTTTCCTTGCACTTTTGCCTTTTTACTTTTTACATCACCGCAAGGACACCGCGGTGCGTTCCTCTTTGGGGCGGTGCTTCCAGCGGCGATGCAGCCACCAGTACTGCGTCGGGTCTTGACGGATAAAATCTTCCAGCGCCTTGGTGTACTGCTGCGTGATCCAGCCCAGCGGGTCGGGCTTGTCGGCCCATTCGTGCGGCAGGATCAGCCGGGTGCATTCGACCTCGAAAAAAAAGCGGTCGCCCACGCGCCGGTTTCCGCCGACGGCGATCGGCAGATTGTACTGCATCGCCAGCAGCCCGATGCTTTTGTAGGTGCTGGCCTTGCGGCCGAAGAAATCGACGAACACGCCCTTTTTGCCCGCGTCCTGATCGGCGATAAAACCGATGGTTGCGCCTTCCTGCACGATCTTTTCAATCTGTTCGGTGGCGCCTTTTTTGTCGATGATGGTCTGGCCGCGGCGCTGTCGGATGCC
>JBFZBE010000231.1:0-5022 GCA_041308685.1 Phycisphaerae bacterium | reverse complement strand
GCCGTGCGTAACGTCGATATATACCTCCGTATCGCCGATTTTGGCGCGGGTGGGCATGCCGTTGTTGCCCAGGTGCGAGTTGTCTTTGTAGCCGGGGCGAATACAGGTTTCAAAAACGCCGTACTCGGTATAGCCGTCGGCGGTGCGGTCGGCGTAGAGCTTTGTGCCGACATCCAGTACGGCCATCGCGTCCGACAGCGGACGATGGCACATTTGCAGTGAGCCGTCGGGCTTTTCAAAGTAGATGATGTCGCCTTTGATCACAAACGAGCCGAAGATGTGGTTGGTGCCGTTGATGCCGCAGTTTTGCCATGTGCCGGCCTGCCACCAGAGGTCATGCCACTGGCCGACAATTTTTTCGGTCGGCTGGCTCATCAGTTTAAGCGACTGGTCGATCTTATCCAGAAAGGTCTTGACCGGCATACGCACCACACAGTCCCAGACATCCACGACCGACGACTCATGATAAATGACGTACAGATAGTCCTGATATTCGAAAAAGCGGAAATCATGCAAAATCATCACCGCATCGCGATGCGTCTTGCAGTAGGTTTTGAATTGCTCGGCGTTTTGGGGCAGCGGCGTATCGCGGACGATGGTCATGACCGGCAGCGGCAGGCGATGGGCGGCTTTTTGGCCGCTGCTGTCCAGGATCGCCAGTCCCAGATGGCTGGCCCACACGTCCCAGCCGTTGACCCAGTAAAAGTCATCAACTCCGCCGGCGCGATAGCCCAGAAAGACCCGTGGGTCACTTTTGAAACGCACCAGGCACGGATTGGTGGCGTGGTGGCCTTCCCATTTGTTGCTGTAGCCGGTTTTGATCGGTTCAATGATATAATGGTTGAGTTTGGTTGCTTTTAGTGTTTTGTTCATAATATCGCCTTTAGTTATTAAAAGTCGCCTCTCCACTGACGGACGGTGTTGACCATTGCCTTGTAACCTTCCAGCGGCACATAATCCGGGATGGAGTTGCCCGAGCCGAAGGCCACGCCGCCGTAGGGCTTTGCCTGTTCGCAGACATTGAGGGTGTATTTTTTGATTTCATCCGGTGTTCTTTGGCACAGTTCATCCATGTCAATGCCGCCGAAGTTGCCGATGCGGTCGCCGTATTTTTCCAGCCAGACTTTAAACGGCGCGATGACATCTTCATTGGAATGCTTGGCGTCAATACGGACGACCGACAGCATCTCGTCCATCACGTCAAAAATGCAGCCGCAGGAATGCAGCAGAAACGGTTTATTAAATGAATGCACCACATCGACAACACGTTTGTACTGGGGGAGGATGTATTTTTTGATGTGGTCGGGCGGCAGCATCGTACCGGCCTTGTAGCCCAGGTCGTCGCCAAACCGCAGCACGCAGAAGATATCGCCGAACTCGGCCATAAAGCGTTTCCAGATGCGCACGGCCGTGTCGCCCATGCGTTCGAACAGCTCGACATACATCTGCGGGTCGTCGATGGTCAGCAGACACAGATGCTCATAACCGACCACATCCTGAACACATTCAAATACGCCGTTGCCGACGCCGCCAATGGCCTTCATCCCTTCGGGCATTTCGGCACGCAGTGCCTCGTAGTGCGGCGTCCACATCTCAAAATACCGCTGTTCGAGTGTGTCCCAGGGATAGGTCTCAAAATCCTTGCGGGTCTTGATGCCGCCGGGCTGGTGGGCGCCCAATGCGCCGTTGCCGGGCAGGATGGAGGTAATGCCCAGCTCCCAGGTGACGGTGTCGTAGCCCATCGTTTTGTAAAAGGCCGCATTGTGGCGGTGAAACGTGCGCAGCTCGCCGGGGTCTTTGCTCCAGAACAGATCGACAAACTTGACATCCAGCACCTTTTCCATCTGGTAAAAGCTGATGCCGTGTTCATAGAGCGGATAGCGTTTGGGCGTTTTATTCTGCGCCGCATCGACGATATGCTGATAATTCGGGGTAAATTTCATAATTGTTCCTTATTTTCTGTGATCTACAATCACGTCATTGATCCATAATTTCCCGTTTTCGATACGTTGTTTTCCGTTGGCTGGGGCGATGACGATGACCGCCGCCGAATCGGCAGGAAGATCGAGTTTTGTTTTGCCGACGGCATTTTTGACCAGGACCTGGTTTGCAGCGGCGTTATAGAGATCATGCGATCCGGCCGGCAGATTGATTGTAACCGTTTTGGCGGCGGGATAAGGGTTGTAATACAAATACGTCGGATAGGCCTTATCGCGGTAGTAATCCGTCGCCAGCAGGTCAAGCTGCAGGATGCCTTCTACATCCGTTGTCCGGATAATCGCTCCAAAGATGCCGACGAAAGCCGAGCCGTACAGCCCCAGGTTGGTTGCGCCCCAGCCCAGTTCGCGCGGGTCTCCGGTGGCGTAGGGGCAGGTGGTTCCGGTGCCCCGCACATAAAGGTCATCAATCAGCAGTTCAGCGGGGGTCTCTTTGTTGGAAACGCTTTCAACTTTTACCGACAAGATGCCAGCGGAAGGCGGCAATTCAATCCATAACGTCTTATCGGCAGAGACCGGCGGCATGGTGAAAACTTCCTTATAGTCACCTTGCGCGTCAAGCCGAGTGTAGAATTTAAATCCGGGATGGACGGTCTCGGCGTGTGTTCGCCCTTTGACCACCAGTACCTGTCCTGTTCGGCTGACCAATGGAATTTGCCATGTGTGGTTCAGTGTGAATGATCCATTTTGCGCCTGTTCTTTGAGGATTTGAACCTTGCCGTCGCTGAAAATCGTCTCTTTGAACGTTCCCGATACGCTTGTTCCTGTCGCTGACGTCTCGCTTGCGGCACGGTCAAAGGTCTTGATGCAGCCCTGAAGCCCTTCATACGCGATGCAGGATGTCGGGTCATATTTTCGTGACCATTCCCAATCGGTTTGATGGGCTTTGTCAAGGGCGTTGGGATAAAACATCCGTGAGGCATTGGCGGCGTTGAGCATCCATTTGCCGATAGCGCGGGCGAAACGGTCGTCATAGCGCACCAGCGGCACCAGGTTGCCGGCCAGATCAAAGGTGTTCATGGCAAAAGCATAATCTTCTTTAGGGATTGTTGTACTCGCCAGCCCGGAACAGTCATAATCTCCCCATTTGCCGTGCGAGATACCCCATTTGCGCCAATTGGTTCCATCCATGCACCAGGTGATAAAACGCTTGACATCGTAATCTGTCCCCTGTTCAGCATTCATCCGGGCGGCGACCATCGGCCCGTGCGGCATCAGCATTTCATAATAAGGATTACTCGGAAGATTTTGAAGAAAATCCAGTCCCCATCGAGCGGCGGTAAGGTATTTTTTGTCGCCGGTTTTGACGTAGGCCATATATTGAATCCATGCGATTGCGCTGGCGGCGTCGGCTTCTTTCCATACGCCGTTATCGATTGGCTTCATCGTGGAAAAGTTGAATGCCGTATGGTTGAAGTCCGGTACGCGGTAGGGTTCAACACTGCCGCCCATCGCCACGCAGGCGTCATACCAACGGGCGGCGGTGATGAGAAAATGTTCGTTCATTTGACCGATGTTCGGACGGCGGTCATGGATTCGGTAAAAGAGGAGTGAGGGTACCAGCTCGTACCAGAAGGTTTGGCCGGTCTGACCGGGAACATTGTTCAGGTAGAGATTCTGACCGTTGGATTGACTGAAGTAATTCTGACACATTGCCACCCAGTTATGGCCATTTTGATCGGTCTTGTCAATGCCGACCAGCAGGGCACCACTGACAGCGCCAAGACAGGTAATCGTGTCCCATTGGTTGGTGGCTTTGGCATAATGTCCGACATAAGCCGGCAGGGCAAACGTCGGCACATCAAAATCGTGCTTGCGCGGATCAAACCAGATCAGCGGCAGATGTTCGCCTTTTTTTTCCGTATCGAACGCAAAGGCGTCAAAATCGAGAGCCGTCTGTTTCCAGTCGCGCATGTGGTAGGGCTGCGGCAGATTGGGCATTATTTCGATGGGGTCGATGGTGATTTGTTCGCCGCAGCCGACAGCGGTCAGCCATAGGATGCTCAGGCAGACAAATTTGGACGACATGATAAATCCTTTCCTGTGATATTAAGGGTTTCGCGGCGGAGCAACGGTTCCGGCGTCTTCATATAGAGTAGGTATCGTAATGTATTTGGATCGCGGCTCGTTGGAAGCGGCGATTTCGATGGCCATCTCGGCGGCCGATTCGCCCATTTCTTCCCAGTTGACCACACGGGTCGAGACCGGCGCATAGCCGGTAGGGCTGTTTTCCAGCAGGTGCATACCGTCGTATCCGATGATGCTGATGTCCTCCGGCACGCTAAGGCCGTGTTCGGTCAGCACCTCGCGCAGCACATACGCCGCCAGATCGTTGGCCGCAATGACCGCCGTCGGCAGGGGGGATATCGTTAAAATACGCTCGGCCAACTGCTTAAGCGTCTGAATACACGCCGATAAACTGTATTGCGACAGCATCTTTTCCTGCCCGTATCCCAGAATAACCAGCGACGGGTCATACGGCAGGCCGAATTGTGTCAGCCCTGCAATATAGCCGGACTGCCGCTGTGTGAAGGTATAAGTAGGGCTGTCCTGGCTTTCGTGCATACCGAAAAACGCGATGCGGCGATGTCCCAGTGCAACCAGTGTTTCGACCGAAGAAAACACGCCTTCGAGGTTGTCGCTGTTGACCGCGAAGGTGTTGGAGTTGAATATCCGGTTGTCAACTAAAATAGTCGGGATTTTGTGTTCGGTAAAAAGCTGGACAAAATCGGGATTGGTACGGCCTAAAACAATGACAGAGGATGCCATTTCAAAGGGAAATTGACTGAAAAAGTCACTGTTTGTGCCTACATATAAGCTGGGATAAAGGCGGTTGTTTTGAATAGTTTCGCAGATACCGGTCAGGGTTTGGTCATAAAAGGATTCGATGCCTTTGCGGCAGGAGACAATAAATATCTGTTTATTGGTCTCCTGGGCATTCATTTTGGCGATGATTTTGGAGGTTTCGGACTTGCTCATATAGCCGTTTTGATGGCAGTGCGCTAGTATCCGCTTGGCCGTGTCC
>JBFZBE010000230.1:0-3730 GCA_041308685.1 Phycisphaerae bacterium | reverse complement strand
AAAATACCGACCAGACCGTTCGCGCCAACGCGGCGCTGCTGCTGGGCAAGGCCGGGGACAAAGCCGACACCGCACTGCTCTCTGCACTGCTCAAAGACGAAAATGCCGACGAAAAGGTGATGATCCAGGCCGTCGAATCCATCGCCCGGCTCAAGGATGTGCGGATTTACCGCAGCAAATTGTGGGCCTTGATGATCAGCAAATACGCCGATGACCGGGTGATGGGTATCCGGGGTATGGCCGAGCTGGGAACGGCAGATGCCAAAAACGCAATTATGACAATGTTGACCGACGATGTCCCGGAAATTCGGCTATTTGCCGCCGAGCATCTGGGGCGGCTGGGCGATCTGTCAGGCAAAGACGAGGTGCTTACGCAGATCGGCGCGATGGACAATTTCAACACGGCCGATTTTGCGACGATTACGGCGGTGATGGCCATTGGCCGTATCGGCACGCCTGACCTTGCGGCGTACCTGCCTAAAGCCCTCAACAGCACATCCCCGATGGTGCGGCTGACGGCCGCTCAATCGGTGCTGCTGCTGGCCAATATGACGGCAAATTAAAAATGGGGTTGAAAATCCGGTGTTTTTAGCATAAACTTATATTTTCAATATTGCTATTTAACACTAAATATATCTTAAATACAGGAGAATAATTAAAAATGGCAACGATGTACTATGAAAAAGATGCCCCGCTGGATGCGCTGAAGGGCAAAACCGTTTGCGTGATCGGCTATGGCAGCCAGGGACACGCCCACAGCCAGAACCTGCGCGACAGCGGCATCAAAGTCCATATCGCCGAACTGGAAGGCACGCCCAATTATAAGCTGGCCAAGGAACACGGCTTTAGCCCGACGACCATTGACAAGGCGATGGACGGGGCGACGCTGATCATCATCACTCTGCCGGACGAGATGCAGGCCAAGATTTACGAATCGAGCATCAAGCCCAACCTCAAACCCGGCCAGGTGCTCGGTTTCTGCCATGGGTTTAACATTCACTTTGGCTACATCAAGCCGACTGCGGGCGTCAGCGTTGTGATGATCGCGCCCAAAGGCCCCGGCCATCTGGTGCGCAGCGAATACGAAAAAGGCGGCGGCGTGCCGTGCCTTGTGGCGGTGCATACCGACGGCGACGGCAACGCCAAGAAGATCGCGCTGAGCTGGGCCAACGGCATCGGCGGCGCCCGCGCGGGCATCATCGAGACGACCTTCAAGGAAGAGACCGAAACCGACTTGTTCGGCGAGCAGGTCGTGCTGTGCGGCGGCCTCAGCGCATTGATCAAGGCCGGCTTTGAGACGCTGGTTGAGGCGGGTTATCAGCCGGAGATCGCCTACTTTGAATGTATGCACGAGGTTAAGCTGATCGTCGATCTGATGTATCAGGGCGGCCTGAGCTATATGCGTTACAGCATCTCCAATACTGCCGAATACGGCGATCTGATTACCGGCCCGCGCATTGTTACCGCGCAGACCAAGGCCGAGATGAAGAAGATTCTGGGCGAGATCACCAGCGGTCAGTTCGCCAAGAACTGGGTGGCCGAGTATCAGGGCGGCCTGAAGAACTTCAACGCTCTGTACGAAAAAGACCACGGCTGCCAGCTTGAGGTCGTCGGCCGCAAGCTGCGCAAGATGATGAAGTGGGTCAACGCCAAAGAAGTCTAATGGGATTGACGATTTTCGATTGACGATTGACGATTCAGAGAGCATTCTTCAAATCGTCAATCGTCATTTGTCCATAGTAATTTCAATACGGGAGTTTGACGATGAGCAGATTTGCATGCGGGTTATTGGCGGCGGCGCTGCTGTGGACGGCCGGATGTACAAATCCGCTTTCGCAGTCCGAAAGCATCTATACACGGTATTACGCGACCACTCTGGGACTCAGTACGTCCTCGGATGTGCTGGAGCATATTCAGGATCGCGACACAGAGCTGCTCAGCCAGAGCAACAGCGTTGTCGCCGCGTTCGGCAGCACGGCCAAAGAGCGCACGCATTGGTTTAATATCGCCGCGTTCGATCAGGACAGCGCCGTCGCGGTGCGCAAGTACGGCTTTGTCTGCGAGGAGAACAACCGCAGCTTCAATCAAAAACCGCATCCGGCCGTGCGGCTGGACGCCGAATTGCTGCTGGACGAAAAGACCCTCAATGAGCCGTATGCCAACGCCAACGCCCGACAGATCGCGGTGCTGCAAAAGGCGTTGTTCCTGTTCGGTCAGGATGCTCTGGAAGTCAGCCATGATAGTGCGGCGCTGCGCAGCTCGGTGGCGATGGCCAAGCAGGCCGTCAACAGCGCACTGAATAAGCTGGTGCAGTCGCCGGCGGAGGCGGCGCGTCTGGCGGAAATGCCCGGAATGGCCTTTGACCACATCAGCTTGGGCGAAAGCCGGATTCGAATGCTTATCGACGGCCAAAAGGTCAAGATCAAAATCAAGTCCGGAAAACAGTGGTTCGAAACGCCGTTTGAAACCCATCCTGATGTCAGGAATATGTAATACAGAAACTGGGGCGAGCCGAAGGGTTCGCCTTTTTTTTCAGAAGTCAGAAGTCAGAATAAAGAAAAATTCGACACTTTTAACTTTTAACTTTTAACTTTGTAACCGTGCCTGCCAATTTAACGCCAGAATACAAGAAGGCCGACGAGACATTTCGTGCGGCCTCGACCGATGCCGAGCGGTTGCTTGCGCTGGAGGAGATGTTGCGTACCATCCCCAAGCACAAGGGGACCGAAAGTATGCAGGCCGACCTCAAGCGGCGGATCAGCAAGCTCAAAGAGGCCGTCGAGGCCGGCGGCAAAAAAGGCGGCGCCAAACACGTCGATGTCTTTCACGTCCCCCGCAGCGGCGCCGGACAGGTGGTGCTGGTCGGGATGCCCAACGTCGGCAAAAGCGCAATTCTGGCCGCATTGACCCACGCGCCGGTCAACGTTACCGCGTATCCGTTTGCCACCGAAAAGCCCGTGCCGGGGATGATGCTGTTTGAGGATGTGCCGATCCAGTTGGTCGATACGCCGCCGATTACCGCCGAGTACGCCGCGCCGGGGTTTGTCAATACCTGCCGCGGGGCGGATTTGCTGGCGATCGTTGTCGATCTGTCCGGCGACGTGCTGGAACAGATGGAGGTCTGCACGCGGTATCTGGATGAGCATCGGCTGATCCTAAACCCCGCCGCTGACGTGGACGATGCGGACAATTATTTGGCGCGCACGACGTTTGTCCTGGCGACCAAGGCCGACATCGCCCCGGCCGGTACGCTGGACACGCTGAGGGAATTGACCGAACGCACGTTTGAGTATATCGAGATATCCTCCACGACACGGCAGGGGCTGGATGTGATGGCCAGGCGGATTTATGAAATGCTCGATGTGGTGCGCATCTATGCCAAAAAGCCCGGCCATCCGGCGGATATGAAGGATCCCTTTACCCTGCCGCGCGGCTCGACCGTGCATGATCTGGCCGCGCTGATCCATCGTCAACTGGCCGATTCACTCAAGACCGCCCGTGCCTGGGGTGCTGCCGGCATCCACGACGGCCAGAACGTCCCCCGCGACCATGTTCTGACCGACAAAGAGATCATTGAGCTGCACTTTGGCGGGTAAGACATACAGACCACAGGTCATCAGCAGAAGACATCGCGCCTGCCCTGACGGACTTTTGCAAGCATGGTTTCACTGCGCTGTTTGGCCGGGCCGGTCATCTTGGTGAGTGTTTTTTGGATGATCGCCTCGCCGGC
>JBFZBE010000229.1:0-11340 GCA_041308685.1 Phycisphaerae bacterium | reverse complement strand
GAAAGCCCGCCGAACCGTCGTCGGTAGCCACCCGCGAATCGACGCCCAGCACGTCGAATTCTTCCAGCACCAGGCCTGTGAGGTTGCCGATTTTCAGGGTGAAGGGCAAATCCTCGCAGCTTCGCGCTCCGGCAAAGCAGATCGTCTTAACATCAGGGCAATGGCGTCTGAGAAAGCCGCCCAAATGCAGCAGCGGCGGAGCGCCCATCCCGCCGGCCACCAAAACGGCCTGTTTGAGTGTTTTGGGGATCGAAAAGCCGTTGCCCAGCGGGCCGATCACGCTGAGCGTGTCGCCGCTTTGCAGGGTCATCATCCGCAGCGTCGCCGGACCAAGCACGCAGTACAGGATTTCCAGTTTCACACAAGGCCCGTCCTGCGTTGGGGTTACGACAATGTCGGAAAAACTGAAAGGCCGGCGAAGGATGATTTGACGACTGGCCAGATCGGCAAGTTTGGTGGGGATATTTTTGTCCGGCGGCAACGACAGGCCGGACAGGTCGATCTCAAGGAACTGCCCCGGCACGGCAGCTTCAAAAAAACGGCTGCCGATGGCGTCCAGTTTGAGATTGACGCGCCAGTAGCACTCGCGTATTTGCTGGTTGCTCAGCACCTGGGCGGTAAAGACCCCTTTGTGTGCGGCGGCGAGTCCGTGCTGCATAACTTGTCCTGAAAAAAGAACTTATATATAAAAAAAGCTTCCGGAACATTCATCCACTGACATCCCGGAAGCCCGCCACGGCAAAGAAAGCCGTTAAATTCTTATATCATTTCCCCCCGGCTCTTTGACGACGGCAATTATAGCATCCCGCCGGTTATCTGTCAATAAAACCAGCCAAAGATTTTTATTCTCTGTTTTTGTGATAAAACATAGCTTTTTTATTGAATTACACCAGATCGCACGCCTCGGCGGGCATCCAGTGGGCGTCTTTGCCCTCCCATTTGACGTTGCAGCCGATGGGGTTGGTCATCGGCACAGAGACGGGCTTGCCGACAGTATGCTCGGCCAGCGCCCGCTCCAGATCATTGACGGTCATCTTGCCGGTGTCGCGCGGGCTATCCACGCCGCGGCCGGTATAGATGAGCTTTCGGCCCTTGTCAAAGACATAAAAATGCGGTGTCCGCAGCGCACCATACGCGCGGGCGATGTCCTGCGAGCGGTCGTACAGATACACCCATGGAAACTTTTTTTCCTGCATCCGCTTGACCATATTGTCAAACGAATCCTCCGGGTAGGTGTTGGGGCTGTTCGCATTGATGCCGACAAACCGTACGCCCTTGGCGGCGAATTTTTCGGCCGTCTGCCGCGTAACTTCGTCCGAGCCGATCACATACGGGCAGTGATTGCAGGTAAAGAAAATCACCAATGTCGTCGCATCGGCAAAGTCGGCCAGTGAATAGGTCTTGCCGTCGGTAGCTGGCAGCAAAAAATCGGGTGCTTTTTGTCCAATTTTAAGCGTAAAAGCCATAATTGTACCTCCTGAATGAACCATTCTGTTTTTCGATAGTACTATTTTATACCCGATTTGCTGGCCGTAAAGAAAAAGATTGTCAGCGGCAGCGATTGCGGATATTGTTTAGTTGGTCATATTGAAAACCCTTGTACGAAGTGATTGACAGATTTTTTAGACAGGATTAACTGGATTTACAGGATAAAGGTTTTAGTCACAGAGGATGTTCAATGTCAAAAGAATTAGCTTTTCTTCATTCTGGCTTCTGACTCCTGACTTCTGTGTTCTGTGTTCTGTGTTGTAAAGAATCAACTTAATGATTTACAGTTCCTAAGGAGAGTGTCTTATGTATCTGAACGATTATTTTGCCAAGGCCGACGGGACGGGGATTTTGTCCACCAGCGATGCCAAGGGCAATGTCAACGCGGCGGTGTATGCCCTCCCGCACGTCATTGACGAATCGACCATCGCGTTTATAATGCGGCCGCGGCGCAGTTTGGCCAATGTCAACGCCAACCCCAAGGCGGCATATCTGTTTATGGAAAAAAAGCCCGGCCATCACGGCCTGCGGCTGTACCTCGAAAAATCCGGACAGGAAACCGACGCCGCCAAAGTCAACCTGCTCCGCCGCAGCCATCACGGCGGCGACGAAACACAGGCCGTGCTGGTCTATTTCAAAGTGACCGGCATCCGCCCGCTCATCGGCGACGGACAAGTCTGGGATGATAAGAAGTAATGTTCCATGTCAACTGTAATGGCCGGTGATTGTTAGAAATGACCGCAAAAACACGCAGATTGTTTATTATTGACGGCCATGCGCATATTTATGCGGCGTATTATGCGCCGATGCGTCCGCTGACGGCGCCCAACGGCGAGCCAACCAAGGCGGTGTTTGTGTTCACGACCGCCCTGCTGGGGCTGCTGGAGCGGGAAAAGCCGGAGATGCTCGTGGTGGCGATGGATTCCAAAACGCCCAGCTTTCGGGCGGCGATCTACCCGGAGTACAAAGCCCACCGCCCGCCGATGCCGGAGGATATGCCCGGCCAGATCGCCCGCATCGAGCAATTGCTCGATGCACTGAACATCCCGATGCTGCGGATGGACGGCTTTGAGGCCGACGACCTGATCGGCACGCTGGCCGTACAGGCCGCACAGCGCGGCATCGAGGCGTATATCTGCTCCAAAGACAAGGATATGCTCCAACTGCTCAGCCCGTCGGTGTTCACCTACGACATCAAGACCGGCACAAAGACCACCCCCGACACGCTCTTGGCCGAGATGGGCTTAAAACCCGCACAATTCATCGATGTATTGGCCTTGCAGGGCGATACCGCCGACAATGTGCCGGGCGTGCCGGATGTCGGACCCAAGACGGCCATCGAATGGATCAAGACCTACGGCTCGCTGGACAATCTGTACGCCCACGCCGACGCCATCAAGGGCAAACGCGGCGACAACCTCCGCGCCAACAAAGACAAGGCCGAGCTGAGCCGCACGCTGGTAATGATCAAATGCGATGTGCCGATCGCCTTCGATGAGGCGGCCTTTGGCCTGCACACGCCCAACAGCGAGAAACTGACCGCCCTGTTTACGCAACTGGGGTTTACGCGGATGTTGTCGCAGATGGGCGTCAAGCCGGCCGTCGAACCGCAAACGGCCGCTGCGCCAAAACCCAAACCCGCCGCGCCGTCGTTTCAGGGAGGTCTGTTCGACGAGCCGGTCGCCGCGCCTGCCCGGCCGGAAGGCAAGGAATACACCCTGGTCGATACGCCGGACAAGCTGGCGGCGTTTGTCGGGGAACTCAAACAGCAAAAGGCGTTTGCCTTTGACACCGAGACCACCGGCATTGACGCGATGCGGGCGGATCTGGTGGGGATGAGCTTTTCGTGGCAGGCGCACAAGGCGTATTACCTGCCGATCCGTGCGCCGCTGGGACAGCCGCATCTGGAGCTGTCGGCGGTCAAAAAAGAAATCGCCCCGATCATGGCCGATCCGGCGATCTATAAAGTCGCGCAAAATCTCAAATACGACTGGCTGATCCTGCAAAACGCCGGACTGCCTGTCGTCGTCGCCGACGGCGGCGTATTCGATACGATGGTCGCGTCGTATTGCCTGTCGCCCGAACGCGGCAGCCATGGGATGAACGCAATGAGCCATGACCTGCTCGGCTACGACCCGATCACCATCGACACGCTCATCGGCAAAGGCAAAAACCAGCGGACGTTCGATCAGGTCGATACGCAGGCCGCCTGCGATTATGCCGCCGAAGATGCGGATGTCACCTGGCAGTTGTATGAGGTCTTGTCGCGGCGGCTCAACAACCAGCCGCGGCTGAAGGAACTGTTTGAAAAGGTCGAGATGCCGCTGGTCGAGGCATTGGCCGCGATGGAAACCAACGGCGTATCGCTGGATACGGCGCTCTTGCGGCGGATGAGCAACGAGCTGTCGGATATGATCGCGACACTGACCGATCAAATCCACCAACAGGCCGGGGTGCCCTTCAACATCGATTCGACCAAGCAGTTGGCCGAGGTGTTGTTCGACCACCTGGGGCTGGACAGCGTCAAATCCGGCAAGACCCAGCGCAGCACCGACGCAGAGGTGCTGGATGAACTGGCCGACCGCCACGCTGTCATTCCGCTGCTGCTGCAATACCGCCAACTGGTCAAGCTCAAGAACACCTACATCGACAAGCTGCCGCTGCTGGTCAACCCGCGCACCGGCCGCGTGCATGCGTCGTTCAATCAGACCGTTACGGCCACCGGACGGCTCAGCTCGTCCGATCCGAACCTGCAGAACATCCCCATCCGCACGGAGCTGGGCAAAAAAATCCGCGCCGCGTTCGTCCCCGCCGACAAGGACGGCTGCATTCTGGCCGCCGACTATTCGCAGATCGAACTGCGGCTCTTGGCGCATTTTTCCGAAGACGCGGCCTTATTAAAAGCGTTTGCCGAAGATCATGACATCCATACCTTTGTCGCGGCGCAAATTTACGGCCTGCCGATGGACGAGGTTACGCCGGCGATGCGCGGTAAGGCCAAGGGCGTCAACTTCGGCATTATTTACGGACAAGGCCCCTTCGGACTGGCTAAAAACATTGGCATCAGCCAGCAGGAGGCCAAACGCTTCATCGACGACTATTTCGCCCGCTACAAATCCATCCGGGCGTTTATGGATGAGACGATCCGCAAGACTAAAGCGTCCGGCTACGCCGAGACCATTCTTGGCCGCCGCCGTCCGATTGTCGGGCTGGACAGCCGCAACTACAACCTCCGCGCACAGGCCGAGCGGCTGGCGGTCAACACCGTCATTCAGGGCTCGGCCGCCGATCTGATCAAGGTCGCGATGGTCAACATCCACCGCCGCATTGAAAAGGAAAAATCCCCCGTCAAGATGATCCTGCAAATCCACGACGAGCTGGTGTTCGAGCTGCCGCAGAGCCAATCGGCCGCCGCCGCCCAATGGATCGCCGCCGCGATGACCGGCGCGATCGCCCTGAAGGCCCCGCTGAAGGTCGATGTCAGCGTCGGCGCAACGTGGATGGAAGATTGAATTCGGGTTCTGGTAAAAAAGGTGCGGATTATTCCGTCAGGGCATCGCACAGGCCGTCGCAGTGGGCTTGTGTATGGCCATATTGCACCGAGATACGCAGCCGGGCGGTATGCGGCGGCACGGTCGGCGGGCGGATGGCCGCGACATAAAAGCCCGCCGCATACAACGCCGCCGAAACCGCCATTGCCTTTTCCGATGCGCCGAGAATGACCGGGATGATGTGCGTGGCGCTGCTGCCGATGTCCAGTCCCATCGCGACAAGCCGCCGCCGCAGCGCATCGGCTGTTGCGGCCAGATGCTCTCGCCGCTGTGGTTCGGTACGGATAATATCAATCGCCTTCATCGCACCGGCGGCAACCATCGGCGAGGGCGCGGTGGTATAAATAAACGGCCGCGACTTGTTGACCAGATAATCGATCACCACCCGGGAGGCGGCGATCACCCCGCCGGATGCGCCGACCGCCTTACCCAGCGGCGCAACAACAATATCCACATCCTTCAATACCCCCTGCTGCTCGGCCAGCCCGGCGCCCGTCGGCCCCAGACAGCCCAGCGCGTGCGCCTCATCGACCACCAGCACCGCGCCGTACCGCTGTTTGAGCCGCACCAGCGCGGGCAGGTCGGCGGTGTCGCCGTCCATCGAAAAGACGCTTTCGGTAACGATGAACTTGCGGCCAACGCCCCACTCGGCCAAAAACCGCTCCAGCCGGTCGAGCTGATCGCGGCGATAGGTGCGAAACTCCGCCTGCCCGCCGCGCACCGCGTCGATGATCGAGGCGTGATCGAACCGGTCGAGCAAAACCAGATCGCCCTTTTGCGGCAGCGTCGAAAGCAGCGCCTGATTGGCCGCCCATCCGCTGGACAAAAACAGCGCCGCGTCCTTGCCCAGCCAGTCGGCCACTGTGCGTTCCAGCGCGACGTGCGGGGCCATCGTCCCGCAGACCAGCCGGGCGGCGCCGGCGCCGAGGCCAAACTGCCGCCCCGCCTGACAGGCCGCCTCGACCACACGCGGATCATTGGCCAGATTCAGGTAATTGTTACTGCAAAACAGCACCTTTTCCGTGCCGTCTTCCAGCCGCACCGTCGGTCCCTGTGCCGAGTCGATCCGCCGACACCGGCGCAACAAATGCTCGTCCGAAAGCTGCCGCAACTGAGCGTTTAAGTCCTCAAAATCTGTCATATTCACAATTTAAGGTTGAACCCAAGGCCTTTTTGAGCGATATTATAACCGTTTGACGGTTTTTGAGTATGCTTTTTTGTAAGCAAAAGCCGAGCGGCGCAAGCCGCCGGATAACGATTCCCACTGGGTTTCGGTTAATCGGGCAGCTTGCGCTGCCGCGCTTTTGTTTGACACCCGAAATAAAGGTAACTATGGGTATTTACGATCGCCATTACAGTCAGGACGAATACGGCAGCGGACGGCAGGTCTATCCGATGCGGCCTTCCTTGCCGCCGGGTGTCAAATGGCTGTTGATTATCAACATTGCGGTGTTTGTGGCCTGTATGCTGGTACGTCCGGTTGCCGACTATGTCTATGGCTGGTGCAGTGTGTATCCGGCCGACTGGAGATTGATCGCACAGGTTTGGCGGCTGATTACCTATCAGTTTCTGCATGACCTGGGCGGGATCGGGCATATCTTTTTCAATATGCTGATGCTGTATTTTTTTGGCCCGCTGATGGAACAGTTGTGGGGGACGCGGCGGTTTGTCAAGTTCTTCCTGACCGCCGGGGCGGCCGGCGGCGTGGTCTATAGCATCCTTGCGGCGACTGGCATTCTGGAGGCGAAGCCGATGGTCGGCGCTTCCGGCGGGCTGTACGGCATACTCGGTGCGGTGGCGATCCTGTTTCCGCAGATGCGGGTGTACATCTTCGGCGTGGTGCCGATGAGTATGCGGGCAATGGCGATTATGACCGTCATTATCAGCTTGCTGTTTTTTGCCACCGGCAACAATGCCGGCGGCGAGGCGGCACATCTGACGGGTATTGCCGTGGGTGTTGCGTATGTGCTGTATCAGCCGTGGCTGACGACGCTGCGGATGAAACGCAGCAAAGGCCGCTGGTCGCAGAAGATCGAAGATGAACGGTCCTTTCAGATGGAAGTGGATCGCATCCTCGAAAAAATCCACAACACCGGCATCGCCAGCTTGACTGCCCGCGAAAAAGAAACCCTCCGCGAGGCCACCCGCCGTGAACAGCAGATGCGTTAAACAGCCGGTCAGGCCATCAGTTTTTTCAGCAGGCCGCGCTGGAAGTGCAGGCGGTTTTCGGCCTGATCGAAGATGATGGAGTTGGGCGACTCGGCCACGCCGTCAGAGATTTCATAGCCGCGATAGGCCGGCAGACAGTGCATCACCTTGGCCTTGGGGGCGTACTGCATCAGCTTTTCATCGACGGCAAAGCCGGCGAACTCTTTGACGCGTTTTTCCTTTTCGGCCTCTTGTCCCATGCTGACCCAGGTGTCGGTATAAATCACATCGGCGCCTTTGACGGCGGCGATGGGGTCATTCGTCTGTGCGGCGCAGCCGGGGCGCATTTGGTTGACCGTTTCAAACGTCGCCGCGTCCAACTCGTAGCCCTTAGGCGAGGCGACGACATATTTCATTCCGAACTTTCCGGATGCAAACGCCAGCGAGCGGGCGACGTTGTTGCCATCGCCGATATAGGCCAGTTTCAATCCGTCCAGCTTGCCCAGATGTTCCTGAATCGTCATCACATCGGCCATTGCCTGACAGGGGTGCGACCAATCGCTCAGGGCGTTGATGACAGGGATATTCGCCCAGCGATCCAGCTCGATGAGCGTTTCGTGGGCGAAGGTGCGCGCCATAATGCCGTTGACATACCGCGCCAGCACCCGCGCCATATCCTTGGCCGGTTCGCGCTGTCCGATAACGCCGATGTCGTCGGGCTTCATATAGAGCGCAATCCCGCCCAGATCGTTCATCGCCAATTGAAAGCTGACGCGCGTGCGCAAGCTGGTTTTTTCAAACAGCATCGCCAGCGACTTGCCCGCCAGGCACAAGTCGCGCCTGCCGCTTTTGTACAGCTTTTTCAACTCATGACTGATCGTCAGCAGTTCGTTGAGCTGATCGGTCGTGCAGTCGCGAATGGTCAGAAAACTTTTCATACGCAGTCTCCTTCGCCGAGCACCTGGTCCAGAATGGTCAGGGCGGCGTCAATTTCCTGTTGGGTGATGGTCATTGAGGGCATAAACCGCAGCACCGATTCCTGTGTGCAGTTGATGCGCAGGCCTTTTTCCAGACAGCGGCTGACGATTTTGGCGCCGGGCATTGTCAGTTGAATGCCGATCATCAGCCCCTTGCCGCGAATGTGGTCGATGAGGGGGTATTTGTCTTTGAGTGTCTCAAGTTTTTGTCGGACATCGTCGCCCATCTTAACCGCGTTATCCAGAAGTTTTTCTTCTTCAATAGCTTCAATGACGGCGATGCCGGCCGCACAGGCCAGCGGATTGCCGCCGAAGGTCGAGGCGTGCGTGCCGGGCGTTAAGGCCGCGGCGATCTGCGGCCGCGCCATCATCGCGCCGATGGCCGCACCGCCGCCCAGCGCTTTGGCCAGCGTGATAATATCCGGCGTTACTTCGTAATGCTGATAGCCGAACCACCGCCCCGTGCGTCCCATGCCCGACTGCACCTCGTCGAGGATCATCACCGCGCCGTACTCATCGCACAGGTCGCGGATGGTCTGCATATACTCCGGCGTCGCCTCGCGGATGCCGCCTTCGCCCTGGATCGGCTCGATGAGTACCGCAGCCACTTCTTCACTGAATGCCTCGTGCAGGGCGTCGATGTCGTTGTACGGCACATAGACAAACCCCGGCAGCATCGGCAGAAAGCCGTCGTGGTACTTGGGCTGGGCCGTAGCCGTTACCGCCGCGAACGTGCGCCCGTGAAAACTGCGCTCGGCGGTGATGAACTTGTATTTTTCCTTGGCGGTGAATTTGCGCGCCAGTTTCAGCGCGGCCTCGTTGGCCTCGGCGCCGCTGTTGCAGAAAAAGCATTTGCCGCCGAATGCCCGCTCGCTGAGCAGCTTTGCCAATTGCCCCTGCGGAATGTTGTAGAATGTATTGTCCATATGCAGCAATTCGCCGGCCTGTTTGCGGATGGCCTCGACGACCTTGGGGTGGCAGTGGCCGATGCCGCTGACCGCCCAGCCGGGGAACATATCGAGAATCTCATTGCCGTCCGCATCCCACAGCCGACTGCCCTGACCCTTGACAATCACCCGCGGCAGCCGCCCATAGTTGCCAATGACGTACTGGTCAAACATTCCAATCACATCGTGTGTGTTCATCGCGATACCTTAATTTGCCATAGAGGAAAGAAAATAATGTTAAAGGTCAAATGTAAAATGTTTAATGTATTGAACTTTTCTTCATTCTACATTCTTAATTCTTCATTTTTCTGACTTCTGTCTTCTACTTCGTAATCTGTGTTCCGATTCCCTTGGACGTATAAATCTCCAGCAGCAGTGAATGCGGGATGCGCCCGTCGATAATGTGCGCCTTGCGGACACCGCCGTCCAGCGCCGTCAGACACGATTCAACCTTGGGCATCATCCCTTTGCTGATGGTCCCGTCTTTGATCATCATGTTGATCTCGTCCTCGCTGACGCTGGATATCCAGCTTTCCGGGTCATTGACGTCGCGGCGAATGCCGTGCGTATCGCTGAGGACGACCAGCTTTTCGGCGTTGATCGCCGCGGCGACATGGCCGGCGACGCTGTCGGCGTTGACATTCAGCTTGCCGCCGGTCTTGGCGCGGGCGACCGGCGCGATGACCGGGATGACGCCGCTTTGGCACAGCGTTGTCAACAGGTCGCCATTCACTTCGGAGACCTTGCCGACCAATCCGAGGTCAAGCTTGCGGCCGTCGCCGTTTTCCAGACGCAGCGGCTCGGCAAAGACCACGCAACTGCTCAGCGAATGCAGGCCCATCGCCTTGCAGCCCGATTCGGTCAGCGTTTGGCAGATGGGACGGTTGAGCTTGTTGACCAAGGTATGCTCGGCAATGGTCAGCGTGCGTTCGTCGGTATAGCGGCGTCCTTGGACAAAAACCGGCTCCAACCCCGCCTCGCTCATGGCCGCGGTGATGGCCTTGCCGCCGCCGTGCACCAGCACCGGCCGCATCCCAACCGTAGCCATAAATACGACATCAATGAGCAATTTTTTTTGGAGACCCTCGTCATCCAAAATACTGCCGCCCAACTTAACCACAATAATTTTGCCTCTGAACGTGCGAATGTACTCCATCGCCTCGATCAGGGCGCCGGCCTTCTCTATGGCCTGTTCCATAAAGGCACCTCTTTCGGGCATAAGCCCAGCAAAAACAAACACTTCTGTCCCGCCGGCGGGTGTTTCGAACCCAAGGGAGATCGCCTCCACGGCCTAATGTTTCAGCCGGCACAATTTGCCTAAAACGAAAAAAGCCAACGAAGGGAATCGAACCCTTAACCGCTGGTTTACAAAACCAGTGCTCTACCGTTGAGCTACGTTGGCGTCGGCAATAAAAAAAGTCGGAATCAAAATTCCGACAATTGGCAAGCATTATACAACAAACAGACTGAAAATGCAAAAAAAATTGCGGCCAAATTCACATTTCCGATAAAATAAAAGCACATCCGGCAAATGTGTAGATGGCAAAAAAATCACGAATTTCAATGGTGGTGTTTAGGCAGCGGATGCGATGGACCGAAAAAAACAAAAAGAACGCCCTGTCAGCGGTTGACACTGGCAAGGCGTTCAGCGAGGACGAAGGGGCTCGAACCCTCAACCTTCGGATCGACAGTCCGATGCTCTAACCAATTGAGCTACGTCCCCAAAGGGGAAAGAGGAATTAAACAAAAAAAAATGCGTCTGTCAACATTTTTTAAGGTAAAATTCCCAAAAAAGTGAAAATCCCCGCCGTGCGGCCGGTCATTAGAAGCAACCCGTAATAGTTGCGTATCATGTGCATCTTGCCCGTGATATTCCCGCCGGAAGGCGTTTACGGCTTTGTAATATTCATTTTTAGAGCTCGTCTTTGGTTTTCAGCCCGATAATTTGCATGAAGTCGTTATTTTTTGAATGCAATTTACTCGTGTATTCGTCTATAATAGGCGAAATATGAGGATGCCGTATCATCGTTTTTCCATTTATGGATAATAAGAATACAAAAACTGAACTTAGCCAGATGACCGATGCCGACCTCTTGAAGAGCTATCGACAAGGCCACGAATGGGCGTTTCGTGAGCTGGTTGAGCGGTACAAAAACTCGCTTTATGCGTTTTTGCGCCGATTTGTCAGCCAGCAGGAGCTGGTCGAGGACGTATTTCAGGAAACTTTTC
>JBFZBE010000228.1:0-6333 GCA_041308685.1 Phycisphaerae bacterium | reverse complement strand
AGGAGTTTGCCCGGTTTTCCGATGTCCTCGATGCCGGTCAGGCGGGCTTGTTGTCGGCGTTTGAGGATCGCCCGGACAGTCAGCGGGCCAAGCCCCGGAACACGCAGCAGTGTTTGGCGGTCGGCACGGTTGACATCGACCGGGAAACACTGCGGGTTTAAGTCCGCCCATGCCTCTTTGGGGTCTTTGTCCAGCGGCAGGCGGTTTTGGGCGTCAAACGGAATCTCGGCATCGTGAAAGCCATACTTTCGCATCAAAAAATCGACCTGATAGAGCCGATGCTCCCGCGTAAGCCGTTCGGCGGGCGCATCGCCCTGCTCGCCCGGCAGCGATGGACTTCCCAAGCCGGCCTGATAGGCGCTGAAATAGATACGGTGCATCCCTAAACGGTGGTACAGCCCCTCCATATACCGCACGATGCGGCGGTCGTCCTCGCCGGCGGCGCCGACGATGAATTGTGTGGTCTGATGGACGTTCCGTCTAAAAGCGTTTGGCTCCTGCGTCAGGCGGCTGATGAGCTTGATCGGCTCGATGATGTCCTGCATGTAATCTTTGCGCGCCGAGACCTTGGCCAAAAACTCCGCCCCCGGCGTTTCGATGTTCAGCGAGACCGCCGAGGACAGCCGTACCGCCTCTTCGATGGCCGCCGGGCTTGCGCCGGGGATGATTTTCAGGTGGATATAGCCGCGGAATTGGTAGCGGCTGCGGAGCAAGCGGGCGATGGCGTTGATGCGTTCCATCGTTGCATCTGGCGAGCCGACCACGCCGGAGCTGACAAAAATGCCGAACACCTTGCCCTGTGTGTAATAGTCCCAAAACAGCCGCACGGTCTCCTCGGTCTGGAGCGTGCAGCGGCGGATGTCCTGATCCTGCCGCAGGGGGCAGTACAGGCAGTCGTTGTTGCAGACATTGGACAGCAGGATTTTGAAGATACTCGCCTTGCCGCCGTCGGGCAGGGTGACAGGGTATATCCACTTGCCGTCGCCGCTGCGCCGACGATGCTCGTCTTTGGTTGAGCCGCAGGCACAGGCCAGGTCGTACTGGGCGTCGGCGCTGAGGATCGTCAGTTTTTCGATGGTATCGGGCTGGGTAATAATCGCGGCCATAGGGGTATCATACCTTCCGCCAGCCAAAATGCAAGCATCCAACAGCCGGATAAGGTGTTTGACGAACAGGGAAAAGTTGCTATAATTTGACCCCAAATAGACCTTTTAAGAGAACGAATACGAATGCAGACAAAAACCGTCAAGGAAATCGCCGATTATGTCGGCGGGCGCGTGCTGGGCAGTGAAACGGTGGCCATCTCGGCGGCGGCGACGCTGGACACCGCCGTGCCGGGGCAGATCACCTTTTTGAGCAACCCCAAATACACCGCCAAGGTGCAGGCCACGCAGGCGGCGGCCGTGCTGGTGGCCGTGCCGGTCAATACCGATGCGGTGCAGATCGTAACGGAAGACCCGTACTACGCCTTTATGCAGGTGGTCGTGCTGCTGCATGGGCATCGGGAGCATCCGCAGGTCGGCCGCTCACCGCAGGCGTCGATTGCCGCCTCGGCCAAGCTGGGCGAGGGGACACAGGTCAGCGCGTTTGCCAACATCGGCGAAAATACCACGCTGGGCAAAAACTGCTATCTCTATCCGGGCGTGTGCATCGGGCCGAATGTGCAGATCGGCGACGACTGCATCTTTTATCCCAATGCGGTTATTTATGACGGCTGCCAGATCGGCCATCGGGTCATTGTGCAGTCCAACGCCGCGGTCGGGCAGGACGGTTTCGGCTTTGCCACACACAAGGGCGTCCATCACAAGATTCCGCAGATCGGGCGGGTCGTGCTGGAGGACGATGTGGAGATCGGCGCCGGCTGTGCGATCGAGCGCGGCACGCTGGATGATACTGTTATTGGACAAGGGTCAAAGATCGGCGATCTGGTCGCCATTGGCCACGGCACCAAAATCGGGGCGCACTGTCTGCTGGTGCCGCAGGTCGGAGTGGCCGGCTCGGCAATACTGGGGCATCACTGCGTCTTGGGCGGGCAGGCGGGCATCGTCGGCCATATCAAGGTCGGCAATCTGGTCAAGATCGGCGCCAAGTCCGGTGTGATCAACGACGTGCCGGATGGGGCGACCATTGTCGGAACGCCTGCCATCGACGCCGGCACGGCGCGGCGAGCGTACAGCTTGATCGAGTATTTGCCGGAGATGAAAAAGAAGATCAAAGAACTGGAACGCAAAGTTGAAAAACTCAACCCCGACCAGCCGTAACACTGCTGCGCCCGTGCTGGGCTTGATCGCCGGTCAGGGGCGGCTGCCGTTTCTGGTGGCCCAAGGCGCGCAGCAAGCGGGGTTGAAGGTCGTCTGCATCGGACTGGCCGACAGCGCCGAGCCGGATTTGGCGGCGTGTGTGGATGCATTTTTCTGGGGCGCTGTCGCCCGTCCCGGCGGCTGGATGCGCAAACTCCGCCGCCGCGGCGTAACCCGTACGATTATGGTCGGCCGCGTGGCCAAGACAAAAATCTATACCCCGTGGCGCATCGTCAAATATCTGCCGGACTGGCGGGCGCTGCGCATCTGGTATTGGCGGCTGCGCGGCAAAGACAAACGCAACGACTCCGTCCTGCGGGCGATCGCTGAGGAATTCGCATCAGGCGGAATTATTCTGGAGGACTCGACGATGTACTGCAAAGAGCATCTGGCAGACGCGGGCGTGATGACCCGCACGCAGCCATCCGCGACCCATAAGGCCGACATCGCGTTCGGCTGGCCGATGGTACTGGAGGTCGGACGGCTGGACATCGGGCAGGCCATCGCCGTGCGCGAACGCGAGATCATCGCCGTCGAAGCCATCGAAGGAACCGCCGCGATGATCGAACGGGCGGGAAAGCTGTGCAAAAAAGGCGGCTGGACGCTGCTCAAGGCAGCCAAGCCCGATCAGGATATGCGGTTTGACGTGCCGTGCGTCGGGCCGGATACCATCGAATCGCTCAAACGCAATGGCGCGGCGTGCCTGGCCGTCGAAAAGGGCAAAACGCTCATCCTCGACAAACCCGACACGCTGGCGCTGGCCGACAAGCTGGGCATCGCGGTCGTGGGCATCTAAAACAAGGGATAAATGAACGGCGCCACCGCCGAACTGCTCAGCAGCACCAGCAGACCCAATCCCAGCAGAATCAGCAGGATCGGCAGTAGCCACCATTTTTTGTTGTGCTTTAGAAAATCCACAAATTCACCGGCCAGCGAGGCGCGTTTCTGCTGAGAAAGCTGTTCAAATTCGTTCTGGGGCTGAACCATTTTGCATCCCTGTTCCATGTAGGGTGGGCCATGCCCACCGCAATAGATTAGAATTGATGGAAATAATCTTTGGCTGTTCGGTTGTTCCGATAGGCGATCCAGTAGCTGGCGGCCTGCCGGTCGTAGGCGCGATGCAGCGGGTCGCGTTTGAGCAGCTTAAAGACCAGCCCGACGCCGGTGATGATGACGTAATAAAAAATCGCCATCACCGCGTGGCTGACGACCCAGCCGATGGGAAACGTCGCCGCCATCAGCCCGACATAGACGGGCTTGACCAGCTTGACGGAGATGCGGCTGGCCGCAAAGACCGCCACGCCGCAAATACAAAACACCACAAACGCCGTAACCGACATTCCAAACAGCCACAGCATCAAAAGCCCAACGACGTTGCACATACACAACGTAACTTCACCGAACTCGCGCAACTGCTTGTCAGACGGTTTCAAATTCAACGCTACCAACGCCATAATAACTCCGTTAAGAACTTCTTCCACAGATTACACAGATTTCACTGATTTTTTGCCACCGAGGACACAGAGAACACCGAGATTTGTTCTTAGTTAACTCAAAACTTTCTTCATTCTTCATTCTTCATTCTTCATTTATCATTCATCCGTGTTCATCTGTGAAATCTGTGGATAAAATCTTTATCCTGTAATTCCCATCAATCCAGCTCAAACCTGGCCATATATTTTTCAATATCTTGCGGGCTCATCGCCGGCTGGCGGTCTTTGTAAAGCACAAAGTTTTCCAGCACCAGCACATCCATGTGCGTGGACAAAAAGCACCGATACGCATCCTGCGGCGTACAGACGATCGGTTCGCCTCGGATGTTGAAGCTGGTGTTGATGACCAGCGGACAGCCCGTTTTGGACTCAAACCGATTCAGCAGTCGATGGTACCGCCCGTGCCGCACCGCATCCACCGTTTGCACCCTTGCCGAATAATCGACGTGCGTAATGCCCGGCACGACCGAACGTTTGAATTTCAGCAAATCGATGCCGGTCAGCCCCTTTTCGCGGCCATTGCCGTCGACGCGTTTGTCCGGCTGAACGGGCGCCACCAGCAGCATATACGGGCTTTCATTCTCGGCGTTCAATTCAAAATAATCGCTCGCCTTGTCGCGCAGCACGCTGGGCGCAAACGGCCGAAACGATTCGCGGAACTTGATCTTCAGGTTCATCCGCGACTGCATTTGTTCATTGCGGGCGTCGCCGATGATGCTGCGGCCGCCCAGCGCCCGCGGACCGAACTCCATCCGCCCCTGAAACCAGCCGATGACCTTGCCGTCGTCGATGTCGGCGGCCAATTGATCCAGCAGTTGCGATTCATCGTCAAAGCGGGTATAGACCGCCTTGGCCGAATCGAGAAACGCCTTGATCTGCGGCGTCGAAAAACACGGCCCCAGCAGCGAGCCGGACTGCAAATCGCACGCGCCGTCCACCGTGCGGGTGTTGTCGAGCAATTGGTAATGCACAAACAGCGCCGCCCCCAGCGCCCCGCCCGCATCGCCGGCGGCCGGCTGAATCCAGATGTTTTTGAAGGGACCTTCCCGCAAAATTCGTCCGTTGCCAACACAGTTGAGCGCAACCCCGCCGGCCAAGACCAGATTGTCCAGCCCGGTCTTGTCGTGCGCAAACCGCACGATGCGGAGCATAATCTCCTCGGTAACGCTCTGGATGGACGCGGCGATGTCCATCTCGCGCTGCGTTACCGGCGATTCGGGCAGCCGCCGCGGCCCGTCAAACAGCGCCGCAAACTTCTGGCCGACCATCACATCCGTATAGCCGTAGGTAAAATAGTCCATATTCAGCCGAAATGATCCATCGGCTTTCAAATCCAGCAGGTTCTGCAAAATCGCATCGCGGTAGATCGGCTTGCCGTACGGCGCAAGCCCCATCAGTTTGTATTCGCCGGAGTTGACCTTAAAGCCGGTAAAATAAGTGAACGCCGAATACAGCAGCCCCAGGGAATGCGGAAACCGCAGTTCATACAGCAATTCAAGTTTATTGCCGCGTCCGACGCCAACGCTGGCGGTCGTCCATTCACCTACGCCGTCCAGCGTAACCACTGCCGCTTCATTGTAGGGACAGGGGAAAAACGCGCTGGCTGCGTGCGACTCGTGATGCTCAGTGAAGATATATTTTCCCTTGAAGGGCTTGCCCAAGGCCTTGTCGATCTCGCGCGGGATGTGCAGCTTCTCGTTGAGCCACTGTGGGATGCCCATCAAAAACTGCCGAAACCCGCGTGGCGCATACGAAAACCAGCTTTCCAGCAGACGGTCGAACTTCAAAAACGGCTTTACATATAAGACCACATAGTCCAGATCGTCAACCGTCAGATGCGCCTCTTCAAGACAGTACGCGATTGCGTTGACCGGCATCCGGTGGTCGTGTTTTTTGCGGGTAAAGCGTTCTTCTTGAGCTGCCGCGATAATGCGCCCGTCGCGCAGCAGCGCTGCCGCACTGTCGTGATACAGCCCGGAAATCCCCAATATCGTTACCGATTTTGTCATGCATTCAATCCCTGAAAACTTATCACCGCTTGCCAAATTATATGAGTTCAGTGTTTATTCTATGGCAAAAGGAAAAAGGAAAATGGCAAAAGTACAAGGTAAAAGTAAAAATTAACAGATATGCAACCCATACGGCAATAGGCAATATTTTGTTGCACCGCAGCGGAACAGGACATAAAGCAAACCCTTATGCTGCTTGCTATTTCCTTTTGCCTTTTTACTTGTCATCTTAACTTTTTCCCTTTGCCTTTTTACTTTTCTCTAATAGCTCGTCAGAACGACTGAAAATTCCTATCCGCCCGATTCCAAAAACGCCCGATAGGCGTCTGCATCCATCATCGTCATAAACGCCGCCGCATCGGACGGCTCGATCCGAACCAGCCAGCCGCTTTCATAGACATCCCGCTTGAGCAAATCGGGGTTGTTGGCGACGGCGGTATTGACTGCTGTTACCGTTCCGCCCAGCGGTGTATGCACATCGACGGCGGCCTTGACCGACTCGACAACCGCAAACGCCTGCCCGCAGACAAG
>JBFZBE010000227.1:0-7505 GCA_041308685.1 Phycisphaerae bacterium | reverse complement strand
ACACAGATTTTCACGGATTATTTTTTTTGACACTGATTAACACTGATTTCACTGATTTTTTGCCGTGATGAAATGAAGACAATAAGTTCAGCGTTCATAGAAAATACGCTGTGTCTTTTGTGGCAAAAATTATTTTCTCTTTTTAAAAATCTGAGTTAATCTGTGAAATCTGTGTCTGAAATATTTTCCTGTAAATCCCGTTAATCCTGTCTAAAAAATGGAATCTGCGCGATCATTGTATTTCGATGCAATCCCCGATCGCGATGCGGGCGGACAGGCCTTTGGTCGAATCGTAGGCAAATGTTTTCCCATCGGGCAGCAACAGTGTCGCCTTGTCGGGGCCGACCGTCAGCGTCATTGTTTTGCATTCGCCGCGGCGGTGCAGCACCGAGGCCAGCACAAACGCCTTTTCGATGCCGTCGCCGGTGTTGTAGTTGGCGACCTCGTCCGGCTGGGCCAGACGCGCCGCGTCGTAGATCGACAGGTTCGGCATCCGCATCAGCCATTGATGGATCGCCTCGGCGTTCATCCCGTCGGTCTTTTCGGCGCTGACGGGGCTGCGCTCGATGGCCGCTTTGACAAACGGCCGCCAGTCGCAGCGGCTCATATCGCGCAGCGCGTAAAACGCCAGATCGACCGTGGCGTTTTTGTCCCGCAGCGTTTCCAGATACGCGATGATCTCTTCACGGCTCCAGTCGGGGCTGATCTCTATCGGCACGGCCGGCTGGAACTGCTTGTCCGCGTCCGTCGGCAGCTTTGGCTCGATCTTCAAAAAGTCCAGCAGCTCGGCCGCCCACTGCTCGGCGTCCGGCACGAACGGCGCCAAGAACCGCGCCAGCTTGTACCGGTCTTCGGGCTTGTGAATGTCGATCTTTTCATATTCGATAAACGCCATCAACTGCTCGCAGCAGATGCGGTCGGCGATCTTGTAGCGGCAGTAATCCTCGCTGCTGACCTCGTCGAGCAGCTTGTCGAACGTCTCGTCATAGATGCGAAAACGGCTGCCGTGCTCGTAGCCGAATAAGACCTCGGCCTTGACGAACATCCGCTCACCGCGGCGGACGCGGCAGAATTGAAAGTGCCTGTTGTACTTCGGGTTCGACCGCAGAAAGTTGGCTACGTTCAGGGCGTTCAGCTCGGCGGTCAGATATTGTTTGAGAAGGCCGCCGAACTTGCCGTATGTGCCGCGGTCGATGGTCGCCGTCGGATACAGGCAATGGATATGGCCGGTAGTGTGCGCGACGATCGTTACCTGCTCGTTGCGGATGGCGCGCTGGGCCTTGTTGGAAATCTCCGTGCCGTTAAACCACATCGCCTTGGTCACCAGCCGCCGGTTGTTGGTGATGATGCCGTCCTGAATGTCGATGTAGTTTTGCGAATGCAGGGGCGTCAGCACCATATAGAGGTCTTCCAGCGGCACGCCGCAGACGACAAACGCCGCCGCCGCATACAGCGTCGACAGCGACACGCACTCGCCGGCGCCGGTGGTGTAGCCGTCCCGCAGGCGAAAGGCGTTCATCGCCTCGATGGTCTCGGTCTTCCAGTAGGGGATGATGTCGGTGGTGTATTGGTCCAGGCCGAAATGCCGACGGATATCGACGTCGTAATAGTACTGATCGCCCTCGTAGCCGAACAGGGCGTTGCTTTTGGCCAGTTGCTCGCGGCTGATGTACGGCTCGAAGCGCCGCATCTCGGTCTCTTTGTCGGTCAGCCCCCAGGTGTTCAGGTCGAGGTTGAACTCGTACTCGTCCATCACATACTGCCGCAGCCGCATCAGCCGCCGCCATTGGCTCTTGCCGGCCAGCTTGGCAAAGCAGTCCTCCTGTCGCCACTTCCACAGGGCCGGACTCATGATGTTGGCCAGCACCAAACTGTACATAAGGTCTGGAAATACAAAGATTTCCATGTCCGACAGCGTCACCGCCGCACTGTATTTTTCAAGATTTTGCGCATCAATTTTCATCCCCGACAGCATACCCCATTCCCCCGCCGGCGGCCAGAAAAAAGCGTCGCATCCGGCAAATACAACGTATCACGGGCATCCTGCCCGTGAAAACATCCGTAGGGGCAAACTCTGTTCGCCCGCATAGTTCAACCCCGTAGGGTATCCATAGACAACACCTCCGGTGTTATGGAAATGGTTTAATTGGGCGAACACATAGGCAGGAGAAAAGTTAAAATTCAAAAGTAAAAAGTATGGAGACGGCAAGGCCGCGGGAGAAATAATTGGGCGAACACATAGGTTCGCCCCTACGACGGGTGGCCTCTGCAAAAATAGTCAATCGTCAATCATCAATAGTCAATTTCAAGGGCGGCACACTCAAGCGCAGCTTGTGGGGGGTAAAAGCAGAAAAATTCGATTCGCACTGAAGGTGCAGGATATCTCAGCCCAGGGCAGCGCCCTGGGGAAAAGGACGCCCCCAACCTCTCTTTGATCCTGTAGGGGTCAAACGAATCGTATTCAACCCCGTTGGAGTTGTGGAATTATTCTGTTTTTAACAAGCTGAAGCTTGTACTCCAAACAGGAGGTGTATTCGTTTTTTCTTGACATGAGCGGGGGATTTTTAGTACGATGGCGACGATGCATACAATGAAACGCAATGCGATCGTGATCGGGGCGACGTCCGGCATCGGGCGGGGGGTGGCCGCACTGCTGGCGCGGCACGGATATACCGTCGGCATCACCGGACGCCGGACGGAGCTGCTGGAAACGCTGTGCGCGGCCAATCCGTCGGCCTTTATCGCCGCGCCGATGGACGTCGCCCGGCCGGATGAGGCGCGGGCGATCTTTAACCGGCTGGCCGAGCGGCTGGGGCGGGTGGACCTGGTCATCGTCAACGCCGGGATGGGCATACGCAACAACGAGCTAAGCTGGCAGATCGACCGGCAGATCATTGAGGTCAACATCCTCGGATGCACGGCGGTCGCCAACGCGGCGATGCACGTTTTTTTTAAGCAGGGGTTTGGGCATCTGGTCGGGATTTCCTCGATCGCCGCGCTGCGGGGCAGCCGGTATGTGCCGACGTACCCGGCGTCCAAGGCGTATTTATCGACGTACCTGGAAGGGCTGCGCCACAAGGTCAGACACGAAAAACAGCCGATCACCATCACCGACATCAAGCCCGGATTTGTCGATACGGCCATGGCTCAGGGCGATTATGTGTTCTGGCGTGCACCGGTGGACAAGGCCGCCGAGCAGATTTATCAGGCCATCTGCAAAAAGAAAAAAACCGCCTACATCACCCGCCGCTGGCGATTGATCGCCTGGCTGCAGAAATGCCTGCCGGATTTTCTGTATTGGTACGCATAGAACACAGAACACAGAACACAGAATACAGAATACAGAAGTCAGGAGTCAGAATGAAGAAAAGCTGGCTGCTGGACACTGGAAGCCGGCAGCTAAAAAAAACATACCGTCGATGAATCATCCTATTTCTTTGCAGTCCCCAAGGACTTTTGTCGCCATTTCCGCGCAAAAGCGGTCGGTCATTCCGGCGATGTAGTCGCAGACGGTGCGGTGCAGGCCTTCGGCGGCGGTCATCTGCTGATAGTACGTCGGCATTCGCTGCGGGGCTTTGAGCATCGCCTCAAACAGCGTCTGGAGCCATTGCTTGGCCTTCTGCGCCGACGGCCGCATCTGCGGGTGCAGGTACATCGCCTCCAGCAAAAACGCCTCCAGCCGCCGCAATGCCGCATCCGCCGCATCGCTGAGCCGCACCAGCGGCGCCGGATACGCCGTGACATCCAGCCAGCCGCAAAGCCGCGCCGCCGCCAGCGCCGTGCGGCTGGTCTCGATGGCGTCGATCGCCAGCACATCCAGCATTCCTTTGGCCAGCCGTGTGCGGCGAATCACCGGATCGTCGATGCGGTCGAGCCGTTCCCGTTCGGCCACCTGCGCGAATAACTCCAGCCCCGCCAACTGCGGCATCTCCAGCAGCCGCGCCCGCAGCCCGTCCTCCAGGTCGTGGCAGTTGTACGCGATGCGGTCGGCCAGATCGGCGATCTGCCCTTCGACCGTCGCATGCAGCGGCCAGTCGCCCTCATCGGTCGGGTGGTCATACGGCGAGGAGTGTTTGCGCAGCCCCAGCCGCGTCTCGTACATCAGGTTCAGCCCCGCAAACGCCGGATATGGATGCTCGATAAAATCGACGATCCGCAGCGCCTGGCGGTTGTGTTCAAAGCCGCCGTAATCGGCCATCAGCGTATTGAGGATCGCCTCGCCGTTGTGGCCGAACGGGGCGTGTCCCAGGTCGTGCGCCAGACAGATCGCCTCGGTCAAGCTCTCGTTGACGCCCAGATTTTTGGCCAGCGTGCGGCCGATCTGTGCGACCTCGATGCTGTGGGTCAGCCGCGTGCGGTAATGGTCGTTCAGGCCGGTGGTAAAGACCTGCGTTTTGCCCTCCAGCCGCCGAAACGCCCCGCAATGGATGATGCGGTCGCGGTCGCGCTCAAATGCGCTGCGGTAGGGGTGCGGCGGCTCACTGTGGCGACGGCCGCGGCTGTTGGCTTCACTGACGGCGAACACGGCCTGCTGCATACGCTACTCCGACGGCAGCCCCTGCGCACGGCCGATGTCGGCAAGCTGGGCATAGAGCTCGTCCATCCCCTGGCTGATGACATCGGTATCGCTGCAGACGTGCATATAGTTGGTATCGCCGTTCCACCGCGGCACGACGTGAATGTGCAGATGTTCCGGCAGCCCCGCCCCGGCGCAGCGGCCAAAGTTCATCCCGACGTTGAACCCGTGCGGCCGGATCGCCGCCGTCAGCGCCCGCTGGCAGTCGCGCACCAGCTTGGTCAGCCCCAGCAGCTCGGCGTCCGAGGCCTGCTCCAGGTCGCCGACGTGCCGCAGCGGCGCAACCAGCAGATGGCCATTGTTGTAGGGAAAGCGGTTGAAGACGACGATCCCGTGTGCCGTGCGCCACAGGACGTAATTTTCGGCGTCCTTTTCCGGCGCGGACAGATAATCGCACAAAAAGCAGTCGCTTTTCTTATCCAGCCCCTGGATGTACTTGATGCGCCACGGCGCCCACAGGTTCTTGCGTTCGACAGGTCCGTATTCGGCGCTCATAACTGCCGCTCGATCAAGAGAGTTTGCTGTACGGTCAGCACCGGCTTGGAATCGCCCAGCGGCAGGGCGAAATCCGCCCCCACGGTCAGCGTGTACTTTTGCTCGTCGCGCACCAGTACGCCGGCGTCCATATCAAAGACCTGTGTACCGCCGCCGTCGATGGTATTGAAGGTGTAATTGCGCAAAAAGCCGAACATCCCGCGCATCTGAAACGACCCCTCGTAAGGCATCGGAACGGTCTGGATTTCTTTGTCGGAGATGGCGTATGCGGCCTTGATGTGCGCCTGCCGTGTTCCGGCCGGATCGGCTGTGATGTTATCCAATGTGAATGTCGTTACGCGCGTCGGGAACGGACGCATCGGCGACGGCCAGGGCATCAATTGCAGCGTCTGCCATGTCTTGCCGACGGTCAGCCCCTCGGCCGGGTTGTCGATGGACGACACCGCGATCCACAGCGACTGCTGCAGCGCGATAAAATCGTTGATCATATCGGCGTTTTTGACGCGCCCCGCCTCCGGCCGCACGCTGGCAAAGGCCTTTTCACCCAACTGCTTGATCGCCGCGTTAAATTCCGCCGCGTCGTCGATCTGCCCGGTCGGCGTCAGCTTGATGTTGTAGGTCAACCCGGTCAGCGACTCGACCGCATCGGCGTCGGCATCTCTGCCGGAAAACGAGGTGCGCGTTACCTTGGCCGATTCGCACGAGACCTTCACCGTCGTTAAGCCGAAGGGGTCCACCTCGACCGGCGTATAGACCATTGTCAGTTCAAGCTTTTCGGTCATGGTCTGCGGGGCGGATTTTTTACCCGTTTCGCCGCCGCCGGCCAGATCGATCTGCGTCTGCCGCTCGGAGACCATCTTGTACCGCAGCGGCTGGTCTTTTTCAAAATTGACCGTCAGCAGCGCGCCGCCGTGCGAAACGCCCGAAGAACTCCGCTGCTGCGCATCCTGACAGCCGCAGCCGACAAACACCAGCGACCCCAGCACATAACCTGACAATATCGACCGAATAAATGAACCCACGTCAACGCCCTTTCAAATGTGGCACGGGCATCCTACCCGTGAATAAAAGGATTGCCCGCCGCAGGCGGACTCCACCCTTTTCACTTTTTACTTTTTACTTTTTTTTCATCGCTACGCGATGTGTAAAGCCCATCGTCAGCGTATCCGGGCCTTTGTCGGGGGCGGCGTTTTCGGGCATTTCCTGAGCGACATAAGTGCTGACCAGCGTCTCTTCGTATTCGGCAACACGGCCGCTATCGACATCCAGCAGCAGTTGGCCGGTGAACTTGTCGGTGCTGTCAAACATCTTGGCGAACATCCCCATCCCCGCCGAGGAGCTTTGTCCCTGTGCCGAGTCGCCCGCCTCGGCGGCATTCATCGTAACAACAGCCACTTTTTTGCCGTCGCGATTTTCCACGCCGGTCAGCGTGTAAATCTTTTTGAACTTCTTGGGCGCCAGCAGTCCGGGCGGCGAATCGACCGTCTGTTCCCACGATTTTTTATTTGCATCCCACAGCGCCGGCACTTCATGCCGCTCGCGAATGCCTTCCTCGCTCAATATCCGCGTGGCCATCTTGGCATCCAGACCGGCCGCAACGGCTTTCTGTGCCTCGGTCGTGTCAAAGCTGACCACCCGTCCCTGCGGCGACAGACGCACGGTATAGCGTTGCCCGATCAACTGAGCCAGGGGTTTATCTTTGTCTGTATCGGCAGCGCTGTCAAAGGCATATTTGACCTCGTTCTTGTTGGTCATGTGGACGGCCAGCCCATCGATGACCACGTCCGCCGCGGCAACGCCCTCGGCATCCACAGCGGTAATCGTCTGGGTAAAGGCCACACGGTACTGCGTCTTGGATTGTTCCTCGCGCACCTTGTCGAGCGTGGGCTGCTCGAACTTGAAGTCTTTGATGATTTCGGATGTAACCTCGTACGAATCCGAACTTTGCGGGCTGAACCGCAACGCCAGATCGGCCTTCTGGCCGCACCCGGCCGCCGCCAGCAAAATCCCCGCCACTACACCCGCCGTCAATAGAGTCGTTTTAACCGACATAGCCATCTCCTTGAAAAAACGTAAATCCTTTACTGTTTATTCGATACCGCCGAATTATAGCCCCCCGCAGCACACTTGGCAACCGAAAATAGAAAAGAATATAAATGTGGTGCGTGAGACTATTTTCTGGCAGAGCCGCTCCCGTTCGGAGCCCACCGGAGTACAAGCTTTAGCTTGTCTTTTTTCCACGCGCAGCGTATCTTCACAAGGAATTGCTTAAAGGAGCAATTTTTGGTTCTTCCGGTAAATGCGTCGATGGTTTTATGGAGACGGCATTTACAGCAGCGGCCGTAAATGCCCCAGAGGGGCAAGATACAATAGCCGGCGGTGCAGCGCAGCGGAACCGCCGGAACGCATCCTCGAACAAGGCAAGCCCAAGGGG
>JBFZBE010000226.1:0-3171 GCA_041308685.1 Phycisphaerae bacterium | reverse complement strand
ATCCGCGTCAAAGGTCCCGGCTCCGGCCGCGAATCGGCCATCAGCGCCATTCAACAGGCCGGGATGCGTATTTCCTCGATCGAGGACGTAACGCCTATCCCGCACAACGGATGCCGTCCGCGGAAACGCCGCCGCGTCTAAGCGTTCGGCGCAATGAAAATAGAATAAAAACGGAACTCTATAAAGGAACGTTTACGATATGTCACGCTATATAGGTCCTGCTTGCAGACTGTGTCGCCGCGAAGGCATGAAGCTGATGCTCAAAGGCACGCGGTGCGAAACCGCCAAATGTTCGGTGGAAAAACGCGAACGCAGTCTGGCCCCCGGTCAGCACGGCTGGCGCCGCGGCCGTTCGAGCGATTACGGCGTCCGTCTGCGCGAAAAGCAGAAGGTCAAACGCTTTTACGGGCTGATGGAAAAACAGTTTAAGAAGTATTTCTTCAAGGCCACCAAAGGCACCGGCAACACCGGTCAGATTTTGCTGGAGCTTCTGGAACGCCGTCTGGACAATGTGATCTACAAGCTCAACTTCGCGCCGTCCCGCAAAGCGGCTCGGCAGTTGATCGCGCACGGCCATATTTATCTGAATGGCCGCCGTGTGGATATCCCGGATATCCTGGTCAAGATCGGCGACAAGGTAACGCTGAAGAATTCCGACCATTCGCGCAAGATCGTCAAGGCGCAGCTTGAGACCAACCCGAACTTCCAGGTTCAGGGCTGGCTTCAGTTGGATGTGTCCAAGCCGATGGCGACCGTGGTCGGCCTGCCGACGCGCGACGACGTGCAGTTGGCGGTGGAAGAACAGTTGGTGGTCGAGTTCTGCTCGAGATAATACGTTTGACGAAACATTTTGGACGGCAAATTACAGAGAGCGGCCGCCTCGGACGTTGGCCTGTGCGATGACCGCTGAGAACATTTGCCCGATACCTGGAGGCCTTTGCTATGCGAATTACCTGGAGAGGTTTGGAGCTGCCCACGCGGGTGGAACGCGACGAGACCGTTTCAACCGGCCATTACGGGCGGTTTATCATCGAGCCGTTTGAACGCGGATTCGGCACGACCATCGGCAACAGTCTGCGCCGTGTATTGCTCAGCTCGCTGGAAGGCAGCTCGGTCGAGTCGATCAAGATTTCCGGCGTCGATCATGAGTTTACGACCATCAAGGGTGTGGTGGAAGATATTACGGATGTGGTGCTGAACGTCAAAAAGCTCGTCGTGCGGATGCAGGGCGACGACACCCGGTATGTTAAGGTTGTCGCCGACAAGGCCGGCCCCGTTACCGCGGGGATGATTCAGTGCGATGCGTCCATCCAGATCATCAACAAAGAGTTGGTTTTGGCGACGCTGACCGAAGATGTCAAGTTCGAAATGGAGCTTGAGATCGGCAACGGCCGCGGCTATTCGCCCGCATCGGAACGCATCGCCGAGATGGATCGGTTCGATCAGGAAGTCGGACGCATTGAAGTGGATGCCAATTATTCGCCGGTAACGCGCGTCCGCTATAAAACCGAGGATACCCGCGTTGGCCAGCGGACCAACTATGACAAGCTGGTCATTGAAATCTGGACCAATGGTACGGTTTCGCCGGAGTTGGCGCTGGTTGAGGCGGCCAAGATCCTGCGCAAGTACATCAACCCGTTCATTCAGTACAGCCATCTCGGCGAGGATACGGTTGAAGAAGAAGTGCATGTTGAAGAAAACGAAGGCGGCGTCGATGAGGCGCTGGCCGCCAAGCTGGAAATGAGCTTGGAAGAGATCGATCTGACTGTGCGGTCGATCAATTGCCTGGAATCCAACAACATCCAGACGGTCGGCCAGTTGGTGCGGATGACCGATGCGGATCTGCTGAAGATTCGCAGTTTCGGAAAGACCAGTCTGCGTGAAGTTCGCCGCAAGCTGTCCGAGATGGGACTGTCGCTCGGCATGACCGATGTTTAAGAAATAAAATGAACATTACTATTCAGAATTAAAGGTGTGGTAATATGCGTCATCGTATAGCAGGACGACAATTAAGCAGAACCAGCGAACATCGGCTGGCCCTTCGCCGCAATTTGGTGGCGTCATTGTTTGAGCATGAGACCGTTTCAACGACGCTCCCGAAGGCCAAGGAAGTTCGCGGCTTTGCCGAGAAGCTCATTACGCTGGCCAAGCAGGGTACGCTGCCGGCACGCCGCCGGGCGATCGCGCTGCTGAACAATCGGGCGATCTATAAGGACGAAGACGGCGACATGGTCAATAAGGTCAGAGTTATCGGCAAGCTCTTCAGTGATATTGCCCCGCGCTATCTGGATCGGCCGGGCGGCTACACGCGTATCATCAAGCTGCCCAAGCGGCGGTTGGGCGATGCCGGTCAGTTGGTGTTGCTCCAGTTGGTTGGTGCCGGCGAAGAAAAGCCCGCTGACAGCAAGAAGTAGAGCGTAGCCCACCGCTGTTTAGCTGGATGGGATAGCCGTAGGATGGGCTTTAGCCCATCAGAGGTTGTGTTTGAGAGGCCGATGCAATGTCTGAATGTATTTTTTGTGCGATTGCGGCCGGAAAAATCCCATGCACGAAAGTGTATGAAAACGATCATGTGCTGGCGTTTATGGATATCGGCCCCATCAGCGACGGCCATACCTTAGTGATCCCCAAGCCGCACTATGAGCGGTTGCACGACTGCCCGCCGGAGCTGCTGGCCGAGACGATCAAGGCCATCGGCCTGCTGGCTGATGCGGTCAGAAAGGCAGTCGAGGCAGAGGGGTACAATGTGCTGTGCAATACGGATGCCGCGGCTGGACAGGTGGTCAGCCATGTGCATTTTCATATTATTCCGCGAAAGACCGGCGACGGCGTCTTCAATCGCTGGCGGGCCTATAAGTACACGGACGATAAGGCCCAGCAGATTGCCGAAAAAATTAAGAAGAATCTAAAACTTTAATCCCGTTAATCGCTTGCTAATAAAACGATTTTCGGATATACTGAATAATCTAATCGCGGGGTAGAGCAGTCTGGTAGCTCGTCGGGCTCATAACCCGGAGGTCGTAGGTTCGAATCCTGCCCCCGCCAATTGCTTATAAATAAAGGACTTGCGTTGATTTCGCGAGTCCTTTTTTTATGCCCTTTTCGGCCCATTTGTACATTACCTTGTACATCACCGAAGCGGTAAACATGTCAAAGGACTCACGCCTAAAA
>JBFZBE010000225.1:0-4345 GCA_041308685.1 Phycisphaerae bacterium | reverse complement strand
TAGGTGCAGTGCATATCCCATCGCGAGACGGTATCAAACAGACCACCGGTGGGGAGGGTTCCGGTGCCTTCATAATGGATCGGGGCGGTGTTGTCGGTGTTGTTGCCCCACTGGGCGATATCCAGCGGATGCGCCCCCCAGCCGGCGATAAAGCCGATGGCGTAATCGTTATTATGATATGACCCCAGATTGGTGCAGCGATAACCGCAATAGGGTTTGACCGGAGCGGGTCCGAGCCAGCGGTCATAATCAAGATCTTGGGGGACAGGTTCTTCCGGCGGCGTCTTGGTGAGGAAATCGACCAAGCCGAGTTTTTCGACATGGTCGAAAAGACCCACACACCAGGCATCTATTTTTTCAAGTTTTCCGATATAGCCGTTTCGGGCCAGTTCACAGGCAAAACGGAAATAATAGTCCGATCGCTGCTGCGTACCATACTGGAAAACAGCACTTTTATCTTGGACCAACTTACGCAGTTTGAACGCATCCTCGACTGAAATCCCCAGCGGTTTTTCAACATACACATCTTTACCCGCCTGAATCGCATATACGGCCAACGGGACATGCCAATGATCCGGCGTGGCGATGACGACGCCGTCGATATCGGGCCGCGCTAGCAATTCGCGGAAATCAGCATAGGCCTTGGCAACGGAGTCCCCGGTGCGGCCCTGCTGGGTATAAATCTCTTTGATGGTATCTAATGCGGTCTGCCGCCTGGAGGCAAAACAGTCGCTGACGGCCACAACTTGCGTCTGGTCGATATACAAGGTACCCTTGAGCAGGGTTGTGCCTCGTGTTCCTACGCCGATACAGCCAAGGTTAACGCGGTTACTGGGTGACGTATCGCCAAAGACCGAAGAGGGGACAAAGGTTGGAATGGCAAATGCCCCGGCGGCGGTTGCGGTCGTTTTAAAGAAATCTCTTCGATTTATACGCATTTTCATAATCCTTTTCTGCTTATGGAATAGTTGTAAATTGCTCATATTGTTTTTTCAGCCTGGCCGAATCCCATCGTCCCGGATGCACAAAAATCCGATACTGGAGTGTGAAGGTTTGGCCTTTCGAAATCCTATAGGGACCTTCGCTGATGACCGCCGGACTGAAAAAGTCCATCACGTCATTATGGATAAGATACCACGGTGTCGGGGCATTAAGGTTTTGGGGATGATCCAGTATTGCCACGCCGAAGGGCTTATTATCGACAATACCGGAGTATTCAAAGCCTGTGTCTTTGCCGCGAAAACGGCCTTCTGTCAGCATGGCCGGCCCGCAAGTGGCCGTATAAAGAACATCCTGTACTCGGCTGCGTGCCCTAAAAGATAATCCCGCATAGCCGCCCCAGGGCTGGCCGTCTTTTTCGCCGGGGATCGGTGTGCGGTTCAGCTCGACTTTATCCGCAATAGCAGTAAAGACGCTTGTCCAGTCGAGAACGTAAACTCCCGAAGCCTCCGGCGCCGAAAAAGCAAGCGTTCGTTTTTCGGTGAGCACCGCGGGCTTGTTGGATTCGTGATAGGATACATCCATCGAGATTCGGGCCGTACCATCGGGTTGGGTTTGAACGTTGACGTTATCCCACTCGGTAGTTCCCTCGGATTTGCCGGTCTTTTCTTCCCAGTAGTTCACACCGTTGATGATTTTCCAGCAGAACCACAGGCCGTAATGCCAACGATGGTCGGGCGGGCTGATCTGCGTCAATTCCGTACCGTCCATCAGCGACAGGGGATGCACATAGGGTTTGGTCAGGTCTTTGCCGTAGTTAAACTGCCAGACGGTTTTTCCGCCGTTGAGCAAAGCGACAAATTGATCGGTCTTTTGAAACGACACGCTGTAAGCAGACGGCTGCCCGGCGGGGGTTGTCTTTGTCGAGGACACACAACCGCACAGTGCAAGGGCACTTGCCGCTAAATACAGCCTGTATTTCATGCCAATAATCCCTTGAGGTATTTGTAACTCTTTTCGGCCTGCTCTACTGTACCGCATTCCACGGAAAAAACAATATCCTGTTTTGCCTTGGCGCAGATGTCGATGACTTTCTTCCAATCGATCACGCCGTCGCCGCAGGCGCAGCCCACGGGGGTTCCGGTTACTTTGCCGCGTTCTTTTTCGGATTGCGCCAAGGCAATATCTTTGGCATGGAGATGCACCAGCCGGTCAACCACGTGCTCGAGCCACACATACGGATCCTGCCCGCCCAGATAGCTGTTGCCGGTGTCAAAGTTGATGCCGATGGCCGGGGATTTGACGAGATTGTATATCTTGTCCAGTCCGTCCGGGGTCTTGCTGTATTGCTGGTGGGGTTCAAGACCGATTTTGATGTTGCGGCTCTCGGCCATGGCCGCCGCTTCGTGCAGCACATAGCGCATCAGGGTATGATCTTCCTCGACGGTCGTCCACTTCGGTTTGGGTCCTTCATCGGTGTTGACGACGGGGGCGCCGCACTCGGCAGCAAAGCGGACGGCCTGTTTGAGATATTCGCAACTGATCTCCGGCTTGCAGAGCGGGCAATGCGTCGAAAGGCCGGACACTTTGATGCCGGCTTTTTCGCAGGCGCGTTTGATGCGATACGGATCGTCCAGCATCGAAACGCTGTGGAAATAGCCCGCCTCGCTGAGCAGTTCGCGGCCCCAGTGCACCATCGGCTCAACGTATTCATAGCCGATCTCGGCGGCCTTCTCGACGCCCCATTCGAAGGATTTGTCCTCGTGCCGCACAAATTCCATATTGATACCGATCTTGATTTTGGGTGTACTCATTGGTTTTTTCTCCGGGGTTTCACTTAGGACAGACGTTGGAGCAATTGCAGGCATTGCAAAGGCAGTCGATACCACAGCCGTGTTTTTCAAAAAATCTCTACGATCCATTTTCATAATCATCCTTTCTAAAACTCTTTTCCCGCCAAAAAATACCCGCTAATGCGATTGACATAGGCATAGATTGAACCTATACTATCATCATACAGGGACTTGCCAAGGCTTGTCATTCAAGTTTGAACAGTGAAAAATTTTAAACAAAATTAAAAATGCCCCGGACAATTTTTCAACTGCGTAATAAGACGTATACCGCGGACCGCTGCGAGCCGCTGGCGCGGGCGGTACAAGAAGGCCAGGTGCATCTGGAATCGCTATCGCGGGCGGGCTATCCCGGTACTCCGCTTCAACGGGGCCAGCTGCCCGGGGTCTTGTCGGTGGGGTTTTGGGATGCGGCCGGTCGGCAGGATTGGGGGCTGGCAAGCCATTGCAACGAGGGTATCGAGCTGACATTTCTGGAGACGGGGCGAATGCCGTTTACGGTGCATGATAAGCTCTATATGCTGCGCCCGGGCAAGATGACCATTACCCGCCCGTGGCAGCCCCATGCGTTGGGCAATCCCCATGTCGAGCCGGGGCGGCTGTACTGGCTGATTTTGGATGTGGGCGTCCGCCAGCCCCATCAGCCGTGGCAGTGGCCCAAGTGGTTTGTCCCGACCTCAAGCGACCTGCAAAAATTTACCCGCCTCCTGCGCGAAAATGAAACGCCCGTCTGGAATGCCGACGCGTCGATTCAATCGGTATTCCGCCAAATCGGGCAACTGATACAAGGGCCCAAATCGTCGCTGCGCATCTGGCGGCTGACGGTACTGATCAACGAGCTGTTCCTATCGCTGTTTGAGATCCTGGATCGAAAGAAAATTATACTCGAGCCGGATCTGACCACCACGCAGCGAACGGTCGAGATGTTTTTGCAGGAGTTGGCCAGACCTTCGATGCTGCAAGAGGAATGGACGATTGAAAAGATGGCACGGCAATGTCATGTGGGGGTGACGCAGTTTACTCATCTTTGCCGAAAGCTTACCAATCTGACGCCCGGCCAATATTTGAATTATCAGCGGATAGAGATGGCCGCCAATCTCTTGCGCAGCCAACCTCGGCGGTCAATTACAGAAATCGCCTTCGATTGCGGCTTCAATTCAAGCCAGTATTTCGCCACGCTGTTTGCCCGCATCAAGGGCGACAGCCCGTGCCGCTTCCGAAAAACAAATACTCCTAAACGTAATACCCTTTCCTGGAAAAAATGATGAACCGATTTAAAACAGTGAGCTTCATTCTGGTGTTGTTGACAACAGCGGCTTTTGCAGAGGACACCTTACAGCAGAATTTTCAGAATCCACCGATGGAGGTGCGGGCGCATGCGTATTGGTGGTGGCTCAACGGGAATGTGACCACGGCGGCCATCACGCGCGATCTGGAGGCGATGTAGGAAAAAGGCTTTGGCGGCGCGTTGATCTTTGACGCCGATGGGTCCGAACAGGATAGTAATAATCGAGTGCCGCATGGGGCAACTTTTTTTTCACCGCAATGGCGTATCC
>JBFZBE010000224.1:0-3580 GCA_041308685.1 Phycisphaerae bacterium | reverse complement strand
TTTATAACCTCGGTATGTCCGGCGGCAGCCCGGTAACGTATCTGGATACGCTGCAAAAATTCGGCGTCGGGCTAAAACCCAAAGTCGCGCTGTATATGCTCTACGAGGGCAACGATTTCAGGGATTCCAACTTTCGCGCCGCCAAACTGCAAGACCCCCGCGGTGCCTCGCTGTCCGAGCGGATTTTCAAGGCCTCGCCCCTGCGGCGGCTGATCAAAGAATCGGTACTGCGGACGTTTCAGCCGATCGGCCGTGATCGGTTTTGCGATGATCCGCGTATCAATGACCCATCGCACCGGATGTATCCGGTGGCATGGCTGCCGATAGAAATCCCTGCCGGCGGGGGATATGGTTATGCATTTGATGTCAAACGGCTCGAACAGCACTATATTACCGAAGACCAATTCCGCTGTTCAACGGCCTGCAAAGAATCGCTGCGGCTGATGCAGGAGGCCAAGGCGGTCTGCGATGCCAACGGCATACGGATGATCGTGGTCTATGCCCCCGATACGCCCCATGTGCTGTTTGACGACATTGCCGCCCGCGTGCCGGCGGCACAACTGCATGCATTTTCGGCCACACGCATGGACGATCTGCCTGAACCGGAAACAGTGGTCGCCGAGCTGAAAGAAGGACTGGCCGTGCGGCAGCGTGTGATGGAGGCATTCTGTGCCGCACAAAATATCCCCTTTATTCCGCTGACGGACATCCTGCGTCAAAAGACCCAGGAGGGCGTCAAAACCTATTACAGTTACGACCAGCATTGGTCGCCCGAAGGGCATCAGGTCGTGGCCGACTATCTGGCCGAACGCATCAAACCATAGAAGGACAAAAGGAAAAGCCGGGCACGTTCCATCCTTCTGCCTTTTCAACTTTTGACTTTTGACTTTTAACTTTTAACTTTTAACTTTAGACTTTATCTTCTTCGGTATCCCATCATCTGGTTGACGCTGTCCAGCAGGGCGGCGGCGGAGTTCATATTGCTTTCCAGCACTTGGATCGGCATATCCGGCGGCAAACTGCCCGGCCAGCGCCGCGCCTGTGTGATGACGCTGCGGTACTCGGCGACCAGATCTCTCAACACGGCCGCTTGCTCGCTGCGCAAATCATCCAGATTAGCCATAGGTTCTTCGACCGTTGTCCGTTCGGTTTGTGTGGCGTTGCGGCGGTTGCGCGTCGAATCGATACGTCTTCCCATCCCATCCCGCACTTGTCGGCGCGGGTCATCCTGCGGTTCGTCATAATAATAATCGTACTCACCGGGAACGCCCACGCGCCCGCGGCGGGCAATGTCCGGCCGGCGCGTTTCGCCGACTTCCCGCCGGACGGTTGCGGTGCGCAGTTGATTTTCCACCGTCGCGATCTGTTCTTCCAGTGTGGAGGCCTCGTCTTCAAGCTGGCCGATATACGCCAGGCCGCGGCCGATATTCTTGCGGGCCGCCGCAAAGCGCTTGACGATGGCGTCAATGTCCGGGGCGTTTGTGGGCGATGCGTTCGGTACGCCCCGCGCCGCGGCGATCTCGGCCGGTGAGGCGACGATCTTGTTGACCAATCCGATCCGCAGCGCTTCATCCGAGGTCAGCGTCAGGGTGCGTCCAAGCCATTCGGTCGGCGATTCGGTCTTGCCCTTGTCGTCCGGCGCTGCGGCCGTACGCGAGACGCCCTCAGCCAGCGTCCGCTGGATGGTCTGCGTCGGCAGACGGTTGTCCCGCTCGACAAAAAGCGTCTTGCCGTCGGCGTCCACGACCTCCACGACCGAGACCGTTTTATCGACCAGTGCGCGGGCGATGACCCGAAGCTGCGGATTTTTTGTCAGCCCCATCACATACGCACTGTAAGCGGCCAGCGCGTCCGAGCTGTACAGATTGACATACGCGGCGTATTGTTCGTTGGTGGCTGCGCCGGTCATCGGCCCGATCGCGCCGATGGCGGCGGCAGGGGCGATGTAGATTTCATTGCAGGCCAGCGCGATGGCCGCCGCCGCCGAGTATGCGCCGGTAAAATTGCCGCCGGAGATGTACGCCGCGACCGGGCAGTTGTCGGTTTTCTGGATGGCCTCGGCCACCAGCTTCATATATTCGCCGCGGCCGCCGGGGCTGTCGATCTGCACCAGAATAAACTGCGGGCCGGTGTTGGACGCCTCGACGATCGCCTGCGCGATCCGCTCGGCGACGGCCTGTGAGATCAGCGATTCGGCCTGACGGATCGGCACGATGACAAAGTTGTCGCGCCGACCTTTGCTGTCCATCGTGATGTCGTACAGCGTCGGATCGAGCGTCGTCATCCGCTTCTGTTCGCTGTGATAGACCAGAATCTTGTCGGCGGAGCGCTTTTGCGAGCGAAAACCGTAAAACGTCTCGCCGGTTTCCTTATGGCGAAAGGTGTCGGCTGCGGCCGGATACGATAAACACATTAAAAGAGCGGATAGCAGAATTCTCGTTTTCATATTGTTCTCCCAGGAATGAATGGTCTTAGCGCATGGCTTTGATGCCTTGATAATCGGCTTTCATCGTATTCAAAAACTCCTCCAGCACTTCCTGCGGGATCGGTACATCGGGATACGACTGCTTGAGCTTGAGCAGGTACTCGGCGTTTTTGATCATCGCCTGCAGGTCTTTGATCGCCTGGCTGCGGGTCAGCGAACCGGATTTGATCTTGGCTGAGATTTCCTTGTATTTCAAATCCAGCGCCGAGTTGAGCTTGTTGAACCGCGCAATGACCTTTTCGGCTTCCTCCTTGGCGGCGTTGAGATTTGGATTGACCGACTGTTCGGCGGCGACGGCGTCCAGATGCTTAAGCAAGTCCTGCCGCGCCCCAAAAATCCCGTCGGCCATGCCGCAGGCGACCGCATCCTCGGCCGGCAGCGTCAGCAATTCATCCTTTTTGCAGCGGATACGGACGACTTTGTCGGCGGGCATTTTTTCATGAGCTTCGATAAACACCGTTTTGTCGCCGCGCTGTACCTCCCATACCTCAATCGAGCGGTCTTCCATCGCCTTGGCCAGCAGGGCCGAACGGCCGTTCTGCTGCGCCAGCGCCGCCAGAAAATTGCGCCATACCGACCCTGCTTTTTCGCCGACGGTCTCGCCCAGCACTTCTTTGATGTCCATCGTGTGCCCGTCCCTTGTGCCGGCCACCAGAGTCGCTGCGCCGATACTGGCGGTGGGAACCATATAGATTTTGTCGCAGGCCAGCGAGACGGCCGCCGCCGCCGAATACGCCCCCCCGACATTTCCCCCATAAATAAACGCGATCGTCTGGCAATTATGGGTATTGATGATAGCCGAGCACATTTCCTGTGCCAGATCGACCCGCCCGCCGGGGCTGTCAACCTCGATCAGGATCAACAACGGCCCCTTATTGGATTCCTCGATCAGTGTTTTCTGGAAGGCCGCGGTTTCCAGTTCATACTGAATCGCGTCATTGACCTGAATGATTGAAATGATATTGTTGCGCCCTTGCCGGTCGGGGGTGATGGTGTACTCGGCCAGATTCAGCTCGATCAACCCCTCTTCTTGGGTCTGCACCATGGTTTTGCCATTGTTTTCGGTGCGTGTGGCGTAGCCATGATAGACCTTGC
>JBFZBE010000223.1:0-2903 GCA_041308685.1 Phycisphaerae bacterium | reverse complement strand
GTCATAGGCGGCAATATCAACCTTACAGGAAAGACCTTCGCTGGATTTTTTGAACTTGACCGGTTTTGACGTCAGCAAATCCGTGCATTTTTTATACCCTGCCGCCGCATCCGCAAGCGTGATCGTTCCGTTCCACGGCTTTTCCCTGTGGTTCAGCGCAACAACCGTCCGCTGTTTGTCGCCGGTGGTACTCATATACTGGATCGGAAATCCCTCAACCGTTACCGGCTGCACGCCGGAGATAACCTGATCGAACAATTGCTGTGCAGCGCCGGCAATATCAGTATGGCCGCCTTCATACCAGGGTATTAGGCAGGTATAAACGGCGCCTTTGCCGTGAGATTGCCGAACAACCAGCGGCTGCTCGGTGTCGGTCGTCGCCAAAATCTGCCCATTCACCGTATCGGCCGGCAGATAATGGAAGGCCTCGTGAACTGCCGATCGATCGCCCCATTGCCAGGCCCGACCGACGCGATACTCCGGCCGGAAGGTTACGCCTGTCAAATCGCTGTCGTCGGGGCCAACGACTCCGGCGGCCAAGATCACCTGCCCGCCGCCGACGGCAAACGCAGCCAGCTTTTGTTTCATTTCCGGGGTCAATCGCATTTGATCAGCCAAGATCAGCACCTTGTATCCGGCCAATACCTCCGGCGCTGCATCGTCGGTCAGCACGTCGATAATATCGCCCCAGCGGCTGTCGCCCATCGGACGATAGGGTGAAATGGGACGATTATTTTTTTCAATATCCGCACGTGCATTGTTGCGGTCCGCATACAAACCAAACGGCAGCGGCGGAGCGACGCTATAAACATCCTCCGGCGACGGCGCAAAATAATCGTCAATGCAGGTCAGCGCAAACGGACTGGCCGGCGGGTCGTCTATTTTATATCTGCCGAACGGAAACGGCTGCATTGCAAACACCGTGCCCGGAAAGGCCAGACCGAACAGCCCATCCAGCGCCCGCTGTCCCTGCCGATACGGAATCCGTGCATAGTTCCAAACGGTGCGGCTCGCCTGCCAGTACGGCGGCGTGATCCAGCCGTGATCGGCCGGCAGCATGACCGCCACCGGCACATCCGGCGTTCCCGGCGCAACGGCCTGTGTAAACCGGCCGAATTCGTCAAACAGATCGACGATGCGGTTGAATTTCTTTTCAGCGGCATTATAGAACAGATGGCCGCCCTCTAACCGATAGGCCTGTGCCCCGCCAAAATAGGCCGCATACAAAGTGCGCCGATGGAACGCGTATTCCATATCCTGCACACAGCCGTAAATCGGCCCCCACCACAACGAGATATCCACGCCCCACTGCCGGCCGTACTGCCGCCCCGCCCCGCGCGTAAACGCCACACCGGTCTGGATATCCTCTACATCGTCATTGGTGCGCTCGACCATCAGACAATCCAGACCATACTCGGCAAACCGATGCGCGGAAGATGCATAGCCAAACACGCCCCAGAGCGGAAAATCCTTATAGCGTTCGGCCTCTTGTATCGCGGTTTTAATGTGACCGTCAAAAATTATTTTGGCCTCGCCATGGGTCTTGGGTTTGGCTTTGAGCAGTTCCTGCGGAAATCGCGTGCCGGCTGAGTCGTTTTCAATAACTCCCATCCAGATGGTCTTGCCGCCTGTGCCGCCGGAAAACTGCCGATGCATCTGCAGCACCGCATTCATATCAAGCTCTGTTCTTTTTTTGAACCGCGCTTCGCTGCGGCGTGCGCACGCATTCGCGTCCAATCGCACCAGCACGCCTTCGAATTGGTCATAAAGGTGTTTGACAGACGCCGCCTCTGCATAGCCGGACACCTCAAGACCCCAGCACCAACTGCTGTTTTGGAGGCGTTCCACAATCGGACGAGAGCGTTCTGCCGGATCGCATTCAACGAAAATGCATGCATTTTGGAAATTTTTCTTCATTTAAACCGCCTTGAAAATCTGTCTAAGAGAAGCCAGAAACCGCTTTGAAGTTGTGTTACAAAACAACCCTTTTTTTTATTCACAACCGCAGCCCCACATACCTACACGGGGCGTATTGGAACTCCGTGTTGTGTCAAAAATGCTTTGGCTTGACCAATCGAATAGGTACCATAATGAAAAATCGACGCCGCCAGCACTGCCGAGGCCTTGCCCTGCTGTAAAACCTCCAGCAGCGATTCCAGCGTACCGGCCCCACCGGAGGCGATCACGGGAATATCCACCGCCTCGGCTACCGCACGGGTCAATGCAATATCATAGCCGGCCTGTGTGCCGTCGGCATCCATACTGGTCAGCAGGATTTCGCCCGCCCCCAGCTTTTGCGCCCGCACCGCCCATTCAACCGCGTCAATATCGGTCGGCTGGGAGCCGGCTTTGACGGTAACAATCCACTGATTCTGCCGGTCTTTTTTGCGGCGGGCGTCAATGGCCAGCACGACACACTGGTTACCGAACCGCTCGGCGGATTCGCGGATCAAATCGGGGTTCTGCACGGCGGCGGTATTGACCGAGCATTTGTCCGCCCCACTGCGCAACAACAAACCGATCTCATCGGCGGTCGTGATGCCTCCGCCGACGGTAAAGGGAATAAACACCCGCTCGGCGACGCGCTCGACCAGATCGACGATGGTCTTTTTGGAACGGATCGTCGCGGTGATATCCAGAAACACCAGCTCATCGGCGCCCTCGTCGCTGTAGCGGGCGCCCAGCTCGACCGGATCGCCCGCGTCGCGCAGGTTGACGAAGTGTACGCCCTTCACCACTCTCCCGGCGGTCACGTCCAGACAGGGGATGATGCGCTTGGCCAGCATTTCTCAGAGGTCCACGAAGTTCTTCACCATGGCCAGTCCCAGGGGGCCTGATTTCTCGGGATGAAACTGCACCCCGAAGGTATTGCCTACTTCGAGCAACGCGGTGTAGGGCAGCGT
>JBFZBE010000222.1:0-4273 GCA_041308685.1 Phycisphaerae bacterium | reverse complement strand
GACGATCTCATCGCTGGCCGACGATACCTACGTCGCGGTGGAGATTCTGGTCGAAGAAAGCATCGAACGGGAATTGATCCCGCAGCTCAAACGCGCCGGCGCCTCGGGCATCTTTACGTATCCCTTGAACAAGGTCATTCATTGAAATAGTCAATCGTCAATAGTCAATAGGAAATAGTATGGCAGGACATTCGCACTGGGCGGGGATCAAGCATAAGAAAGCCGCCAACGACGCCAAACGCGGAAAACTCTGGAGCAAGATCGCCCGTATGATCATCGTCGCGGCCAAGGCCGGCGGCGGCGATCCGGCGGCCAATCTGACGCTGCGCTACGCCATCGACAAGGCCAAGGTCGCCAATATGCCCAAAGACACCATCGAAAAGGCCGTCAAAAAGGGCACCGGCGAACTGGGCACTGTTACTTATGAAGAAGTGATGTACGAAGGTTACGCCCCCGGCGGCGTCGCCGTGATGGTCGAGGGACTGACCGACAACCGCACGCGCACCGCACCGGAGATCAAAAAGATTTTTGAACGCCGCGGCGGCTCGATGGGCGTCGGTGGCTGTGTGAGCTGGATGTTCAAAAAACGCGGCCTGATTGCCGTCAAGACCAGCGCCATCGGCGAGGACGCCCTGATGGACATCGCCCTGTCCAATGGCGCCGACGATATGCAGAACACCGGCGAGGTGTATGAGATCACCTGTGCCCCGGACGCCTTCAGCGGTTTGAAGACCGCTCTGGACGCGGCCAAGATCGCAACCGAAAGCGCCGAATTGTCGATGATCCCCGATACCACTGTGGCCGTTACCGACCAGGAGATCGCTCAGCGGATTCTGGCGATGATCGAGGAGTTTGAAGACCACGACGATGTGCAGGAAGTGTACGCCAATTTTGATATTCCCGACGAGATTTTGAAGAAGATACAATAATAAGAGAACTTGTTTTTAGAAAAAAAGGTATATTAAATTCACATTGTCTATTAATTTTATTGTTGTTTTTTTCTGAAAAACCTTTATACTGTACCGACGGTTTGGACGCTAATTTTAAAGTGTTTTTTCATTTTTTTTAGAGCAATTACCCATATAAACCGATATTCATAGAAAAGAATCAGTTTTGGGCTGTTTCTTTCAAGGTTCTCGTTTGCCCTTGTTTCTGCTTTGATCTGAAACCGTATGCTTAGAGTAAAAGCAATGGGAGATATAAAATGGCCGATTTAATTACAAAACCTATCGTCTTGTCTTGGACTCAAAAAGATGACAATGTCATGGTCGAAACCGAAGACGAAGACCGCTATTTTATGACAGTCGATGAAGTGATTAGGGCGTGCGGTGCACATGGGCAGGGAAAACATGCCCGCTGTCAAGAACAGTTTAGTTGTTTAATGAAAAAGTTGTTCACTTGGTCGCTCGATAAAAAAGAAACGATAAAAAAAGCTTTTGTTACAGTTCAGGATCATGGACTGTTGTTTTTAGTTATAACAAATTTTGTCGATTTCAATCGAGATTTTGAGGAGAAATTAACTGACCTGGATATTGAAATCGCCCGTGACGAGAATTATTCTGAAATTGATCTGTCTGTGCAGTCGTTACCTGATTGCCATCGGGACAACTATCAGTCTTTTTGTGATACTGAATTTACATTGGAATTAAAATTCTGAAATTATAAGAACTCAGAAAGAATTTTATGCCCAATGATCGGGAGCACATTCAGTGGTCGCTGCATAATATCGATGTTATTTCTTATCTTTCTAAAGAACCTTGTTTTTGTGATTGGACAGCGACGGTTTCGTTCTATACAGCCCTGCATATTATTGAAGCTGTTTTTTATAGAACATCGACAAGCGACCGCAGTAAACATGGAGTCTGCCATGAAAATCGTATGAAACTTTTAAAACAGACTCATCAGTTCGAAAAAATATATCGCCACTATAGAATACTATATTCCACCTCAAGGATAGCTCGTTATATTCAAAACAGTGAGGGGAGTTCGATTTATTTTCCAAAATATATGCCTCATGAAAAAGTGATATCGTGTTTGGTGCAGCATGAATTACGGCATATTATGTTATCCGTAGCAAAACTCAATGTCCTGGGAAATGAGCTGTCTGCGGAACTAACGAATTCAGTTGGCAAATTGCCGAGTTTATCAAAAGTTAAAGCATAGTTTTTTATGAGATACTGGTATTACTAAGAACCCGGCCGATTGCATCAAAACGCATGTCGGCCTTTTGTTTTGGAGACGAATGATGATGTTATCGCATATTGAACAGAGCGACGCGGCGGTGTTTGAATTGATCCATCAGGAAAAGGCGCGGCAGGCCGCGTCGATTCGGATGATCCCCTCGGAAAACTATGTCTCGGAGGCCGTGATGCTGGCCACGGGCAGTTGTTTGACGAATAAATACGCCGAGGGCTACCCCGGCAAGCGGTATTACGAAGGCCAGCAGTACACCGACCAGCTTGAGATGCTGGCCGTCAACCGCGCCAAGGCCTTGTTCGGCGCCGACGGCGCCAACGTCCAGCCGCACTCCGGCTCGCCGGCCAATCTGGCGGCGTATTGTGCATTGGCCGAACCCGGCTCGACCATTATGGGGCTGGCTTTGCCGCACGGCGGGCATCTGACGCACGGCTGGAAGGTCAGCTTTACCGGCAAGTTCTTCAACTCCGTGCAGTACGAGCTGGACGCCAACGGACGGCTGGATTACAACAAGATCGCCGACCTGGCCAAAAAGCACAAACCCCGCATCCTGATCTCCGGCTCCAGCGCCTATCCGCGCAAGATCGACTTTACGGCCTTTGCCGAGATCGCCAAGTCCGTCGGGGCTTTCCACGTTTGCGATATGGCGCACATCGCCGGTCTGGTCGCCGGCAAGGTGCACATGAGTCCGGTGCCGTATGCCGATGTCGTAACGACCACCACGCACAAGACGCTGCGCGGCCCGCGCGGCGGAATGATCCTGTTCCGCAAAGAACACGAAGCGGCCATCAACAAGGCGGTCTTCCCCGGTATGCAGGGCGGCCCGCACATGCACACCATCTCGGCGCTGGCGGTGGCCTTGGGCGAGGCGGCGGCGCCCGATTTTGCGGCCTACGCCCAGCAGATCGTCGCCAACGCCAAGCGGCTGGCCGATAAGCTGATGCAGTACGGCTTTGAGCTGGTCAGCGGCGGCACGGACAACCACCTGATCCTGATCGACCTGCGGAACAAGGGCCTTTCGGGCAAGCCGCTGGCCAAGGCGCTGGATCGGGCGGGCATCGTGGGCAACTACAATTCTGTGCCGCACGACAGTGCGCCGCCGTTTAACCCCAGCGGTCTGCGTCTGGGAACGCCGGCGCTGACGACGCGCGGAATGAAAGAGCCGCAGATGGACAGCATCGCCGCCTGGATCAACACCGTCGCACAGAACATCGACAATGAGGCCGTCATCAGCAAGACCGCCGCCGAGGTCGCCGAGCTGTGCAAAACATTCCCCGTGCCGGAGCTGTTTGTCAAACGCGTGTAACCGCAGAAATTTATGGGATAAAGGTTTTGTCCACAGATTACACGGATAAATGAAGTCCCGATGTATCGGGAAAGAATGCAGAATGAAGAAAAAAATGAGTTTGCCGCAGAGGACACAGAGTGCACAGAGAAAAGTTCGTAGTTCGTAGAAAATTCTGAGTTCTGTGTTCTGTGTTCTGAGTTCATTTAGTTGCGACGCAAGGAAATCGCCTATGGCCGACGGCCCGACAAAAAAATGTCCATTTTGCGGCGAGTTGATTCACGCCGAGGCGATCAAGTGTCGATTTTGCAAGGAGTTTCTGGAAGATGAGCGGGGCTTGCCGGTATCGTACCATTCCGAGGCGGCACGCGGCCCTCGACCGCTGAGCCGCACTGCACCGCCGGCCGCGCCGCCGGATGACCCGCAGGACGATCCCGACGACCTGCTGACAGTGCAGCCATCGCTGTGGGCGCTGTCAGGGGTGTTCGTGAAAGCCGCCTGTCTGTGGGCGATGGCGATCGTGCTGATCGGGTTTCCATTCGGCAAGCTGCTCACCGAGCATTTCAGCATCGGACAAGCGGCCGATTACATCGACCGTGCTACGGGCTGGATGGGGTTTGTGATGATCGTCGCCTCGCTGCTGTGGACGGCTTGGCGCGTTGTCCAGCTCAAACGCATCTATTACGAAATCAGCCCCGACCGCATTGAGTTTTCCCGCGGCATCTTCAGCCGTCATATCGACAACCTCGATGTCTATCGCATCGTCGATATCAAACTGCATCGCTCGCTGCT
>JBFZBE010000221.1:0-12330 GCA_041308685.1 Phycisphaerae bacterium | reverse complement strand
GGCGGAAGGTGTCGGCCTCCTGCCACCAGTAGCGCGGGGCGCGGACATCCAGCCACAGGACGATGCTTTCCAGAAACTTGTTGTGGCCGCCGTCGTGGTCGGCCAGCTTTTTGGCGACCTTGACCATCTGGGCGGCGGATTTCTTTTTGTTGTGCGCCAAGCCGTGCAGCGCGGCATCATAACCGGCCTCATCGACCTTTTTAACACTCATATAAAACTCAGCCATACAACCTCATTAAGAAAATCCTAAGCACTCAATGCCGACTGTGCCGCGACAGTAGTTCTTAGTTCGTAGTTCGTAGTTCGTAGAAAAGCAACTGCGGATTACGCGGATTATTAATTTTCAATTTGCCGATTTCCAATTTTCTATTTGAAATCGGCAATCGGAAATAGGAAATCGAAAATCATTCTGACTTCCAGCTTCTGACTCCCATTCAGTTCGTCAATCCTGCAATCGCGGCGCCAATGATGGGGGCGTTTTCGACGGTGATGATCTCGGTGTAAAGCCGGCGTTTGTTTTCGAGCATCTGCTTGAGATAGAACTCGACGCGCGGCTTGAGCGATCGCATCTGATAAAACGTCGTACCGTCGGCCACGATACCCACCGGCCGAGTCGGGTCACCGCCCTGCCCGGACTTGATGACCGCCGCGGCCAGATTGATCGCCGTCAGTTTGGCCGCCCGTTCGGTCAGTCGATCCGCCAGCGTAAATGCAACATGCGTATCACCCTCCTGTCCGCATCCGCACGCCCTTGCAATGGGGTTGTCGCCATACGGATGCAGCAGAAACGTATTCATCGTTTTGGTGGTAACCGGCTCAAGCGATTTTATGTGTGCGGCGGCGTCTTTGCTGAACAGCCCATCCTTGCAGGCGGCGGCCAGCACAAACCCGTACAGCGGCCCCAGATATGCTCCGGAAATCATCTTTTCAAACTGATAGAATCCCGGATTGGCTGTGGTTTTGTCGAACCGCGCATCCAGCAGGCCGCGCCGGCATTTGGCCATCCCGCCGGATTCGATGTTGATGATCTGCGAGCCGGCGGGGTCGAGGCCTTTGACCTTTTTGACGGCGGCATTGTGTTCGACATACGCACAGTTGGTTCCCGTGCCGAGGATATAGCCGATCATGCCGCCAAAAACGCGGTTGTGATGCCCGCAGCCGGCCAGCAGCGTCGCGACTGTGTCGTTGAGCAGCACGATGTGCTTGCTGCCGGGCATTTTGGCGGCGGCAAAGGCCTCATTCAGCCCTTTGCCGACAAGCTGGCCGGTTACGCCGCGGACTTTGACCTCTTTGGAAAAATGGATCATCCGTCCGTCTTTGTCGGGCATCATCTCGACCGGATAGGAAAAGCAAAAGCCGATGCTGTCAGCGGCATCGACGACGGATTTAAAATACCCCGCCATCGCCGCAAAAAACTCTGTTTTATTCAGTTCGCGCTCTACGCCGGGCATCTTGAAGACCCGCAGATGTTCGATGACGGCGTTCTTCTGGTCGTCAAAATGCACCGTCGCGACGCGAAAGTTCGTGCCGCCGGCGTCGGCGACGATCACCCGCCGCCCGCACGGCACATCGGCCTGCAGCGACAGATACGTCGGGATCATCGCCAGCGAGCTTTTTTGCCCGGCCAGCCCCTTTTGCATCTGCGCCAAAAACGCATCAAGGGTATCCTCGCTGTTCACATCGGCGATGTCCATTGCATACGCCTTCAAAAACCCAACCGCTTTCCGCTGATGTTTCTTCACTTACGACCTCTCTGTTTATCGCTATTTCCAGTAAACTGTATCGACTCTTAGCTTAAGTAAAAAGTAAAAAAGCAAAGGGTAAAATGACAGGGAAAAAGTCAAAAAGAAACAGCATACATTTGGGGTGGTTTACCGAACGATTCATTCCACCCAGAGCGCAACTAATCCCCAGTCTAATTCCAATTTTTCATTTTACCTTGTAATTTTTCATTTTGCCTTTTCCCTTTTGCAATCCTCATAATCACAAATCTCATTTTCGTAAAAAGGGATTAGTCAATCCTTATACCCGTCCGGGTGTTCGGTATGGAACTGCCAGGCGGTTTTGACGATGGCCTCCAAGCTTGGATACGCCGTCGCCCAGCCCAGCTCCTTTTTGGCCTTGCTCGCATCGGCGGCCAAAATCGGCGGATCGCCGGGACGACGGGCTTCTTCGATGACCTTAAAGTCCCTGCCGGACACCTTGCGCACCACATCGATCACCTCGCGGACGCTGCAGCCGGCGCCGTTGCCCAGATTGTACACCAGCTCGTCGCGGCCGGACAGTTTATCCAGCGCCAGCAGATGCGCCTTGCACAAATCCTCAATATGAATGTAGTCGCGTACACAGGTGCCGTCCGGCGTGGGGTAGTCGGTGCCGAAAATCTTAATGCTGTCGCGTTTGCCCATTGCGGCCTGAATGATCAGCGGGATCAAGTGCGATTCGGGGCTGTGATCCTCACCCAGCGTCGCCCCAAAGCCCGCCCCGCAGGCGTTGAAGTACCGCAGGGCCGCATAGCGCAGCCGCCCGGTTTGGCATTGAAAATGACACATCCGCTCGACGGCCCACTTGGTTTCGCCATACGGGTTGATGGGCATCTTGGGCGTCTCCTCGGTGATGGGAATGCGGTCGGGCATGCCATAAACCGCTGCGGTGCTGCTGAAGACAAACTTGTGCACGCCGGCCGTCTCCATCGCCGCCAGCAGCGACCGCGTCCGGCTGACGTTATTATCATAATACCGCAGCGGCTGATTGACCGACTCGCCGACCTCGATAAACGCCGCAAAGTGCATCACCGCCTCGACGCCGTATTTGCGCAGCACATCGACGGTAAAATCGTAATCGCCGAAATCCCCCAATACAAACCGCGCATTGCGTGTGGCGGCACGATGACCTTTGCTGAGATTGTCCAGCACGATCGGCTCATGGCCGGCTGCCGCCAGCGTCGCCGTCATATTGCTGCCGATATACCCCGCCCCGCCGCAGACCAACACACGCATCCGAAATCCCCCTTGCCTTAGCTGTTAAGCTGCTTTTGAATCCGTTTGACGATCCGTGCTTCCAGTTCCGCATCCCGCCCGATCGGCAGCCACTGCATGTGTCCGGCAAAGCGTTCCTCCGGTGAAAGCGTCTGAAGCATTTGGGTGCTGTCGGTGTACATAGCGGCCATCTTGCTCATCCCGCGGATGGGCGCCGCCGGCAGCGACAGGCGCTCGACGGAAACCACGCATCGCCATTGAACCGTCTGCCCCTGCGGCTCGGCAAAGACCTCGACCGTGCGGCGCAGGGTGTCGATGTTGGCCTGACCGAACGCCTGCACTGAGGCGTTATCCTGCCGCCACGGCTCAAAGAACTGCCCTGCCCGCTGGGGGCGGGTGCGTAAGTAACCGGCCTCGATGTCGTACTTATCCATCACAAACTGCATAGCGCTGAGCGTTTTTTGGGCGGCCGTCATCGCGGCCGTTACATCCGATGCGGTCAGCGCAGCCGGCGCTGCGGCGGCTTTTTTCGCCCCGCCGCACCCGGCCAGAAACCCGACACTCAACGCCGTAATCCACAGTAACACCTTAATGTTCATCGCATTTATCCTTAAATTCAGATGGGTATAGGCGTGATTGTATCCGCTTTTGGAACCAACCTCAAGACCCTGTCGCGGATTTTTCTTCGATGAGTCCTTTTTTCTGATTTACAGTGGGTTGCCCGGAGGGGCTGGGCATCATGATTCTTGGGGTGATTATTTTTTGGAAGTTTTTTGATTTAATCATTTTTATCTGCCCATGTAGACACCGCGGTCAATGCTTCGCAAAAACCATAAACTGCATTCCGTGCGCCCTGCATAATCTCTATTGATTTTTGAATTATTAACCGATTATTCGGTCGGCTTAAATCCGAAGCACGATCCCGATATATCGGGACGAAATCCGAAACAAATTCAAAACGCAAATGACAACATGTCAAAAACAACCCTGCCCCAACATCGCGAAGAATGCGTCAAAAAGGAACAGTTTGGGTCATTTTGAATTTTTGACATTCGGATTTGTTTCGTATTTCGATATTCGAGATTCGAATTTTATTGCCTCTCTTCGTTTATTTCTTAAAAAACCAATAAAATACCGAAACACGACGTGAAACTGTCAAACAGCAAATCGAGCGCCGAACACCATTGGCTCATACACCTTAAATTTTCCTGACTCCTTAAATTATATCGAGGCACAAAAGACACGTCACATTCAGCTTTTTTGGCTGGCTTTCAATGCCTGTTCAAAGTCGGCGATAATATCGTCGATGTGTTCGGTGCCGACGGACACACGGATATAGTCGGGTGTAACGCCGGCCTTGATCTGTTCGGCGTCGGTCAATTGCTGGTGCGTGGTGCTGGCCGGGTGAATCACCAGTGTTTTGCTATCCAGAATATTGGCTAAGTGGCTGGCCAGCTTGACACTGTCAATGAACTTGACGCCTGCCGCACGGCCGCCCTTGACGCCAAAGCCCATCACAGCGCCTTGGCCGTTCGGCAGGAACTTTTTGGCCAGCGCATAGTTGGGGTGCGACGCCAGGCCGGGGTAGTTGACCCAACTGACCGCCGGATGTTTTTCCAAATATTGCGCCAGCTTCAGCGCGTTTTGGCAATGCCGCGGGGCGCGCAAATGCAGCGTCTCGACGCCCTGCAGCAGCAAAAAGGCATTGAACGGCGACAGGCACGCCCCGGTATCGCGCAGGATATTGGTGCGAATCTTGATGATATACGCCAGCGGCCCTAACGCCTCGACATACTTAAGCCCGTGATAGCTGGCATCCGGCTCGGTGAGCATCGGGAACTTGCCGTTGTCCCACGGGAACTTACCCGAATCGACCACGATGCCGCCGATGCTGGTGCCGTGGCCGCCGATCATCTTGGTGCAGGAATGCACGACGATATCGACGCCGTGTTCGATGGGTCGAAACAGCATCGGCGAGGCGACCGTGTTGTCGCAGATCAGCGGCAGGCCGTGATCGTGGGCGACCTTGGCGATGGCCGGATAGTCCAGCACGTCGTTTTTGGGGTTGCCGATGGTCTCGATAAAGACCGCCCGCGTCTCGGGGCGGATGGCTTTGGCGAAATTGGCCGGGTCATTGGGATTGACCAGCGTAAACGTAATGCCCAGCTTGGACAGCGTATGCACAAACAGCGTACAGGTGCCGCCGTAGAGCGAGCTGGAGGAAACGACGTGCGAGCCGGCCGGGCAGATATTCAAAATCGCCGCCGTGATCGCCGCCATGCCGGAGGCAAACGCACACGCCCCGACGCCGCCTTCCAGCGCGGCGATGCGCTTTTCCAGCACGTCCGTCGTCGGGTTCATCAGGCGGGTGTAGATGTTGCCGAATTCCTTGAGTGCGAACAGATTGGCCGCGTGTTCGCTGTTTTTGAACACATAGCTGGTCGTCTGATAGATCGGCACCGCCCGGCTGAGCGTATCCTGATCGACGGTCTGTCCGGCGTGCAAGGCCAGTGTATCCAACTTATAATTCTGTTCTGTCATAATCTCTCCGATTCATTGTTTGTTTTACCATGAAGAACATGAAGGCCATGAAGTTTGGGAAAGCACTAAATCTTAAGCACTAAACTCTAAACAAAATTAAAAAGAGAAAAATAAAAAATCCCGTTCAATCCCGCTGAGCATAGCGAAGTCCCGACTCGTCGGGATTAATCCTGTCTAAATACTTCTTCATGAACTTCAAGTGCTTCATGGTTATATTCACAATCTGCGTAATCTGTGAAATCTGTGGTTTCATTTATTTCGGTACAATTTCAATCATCCGCTCCAATGCCCGGCGTGCTTTTTGAGCGACATCCGCCGGCACGGTAATCCGGTACTGCATATCCTCCAGCGACCAGAGGATTTTTTCCAGCGTAATTTTTTTCATATTCGGACAAACCGCCCGTTGGGAGACTGGCACAAAGACTCGATCCGGGTACATCTTTTGCAGCGAATGCACGATGCCGATCTCGGTGGCGATGATAAATGTTCGCGCGCTGCTGTTGGGGATGAACTTGAGCATCTGGCCGGTGCTGAGCAGTTCATCAGAGATCGCCCGCACCGCCGGCGTGCATTCCGGATGCGCCAAGACGACCGCGCCAGGATGCTCGCGCCGCATGGACTCGACCGCCTCCGGCTCGATCCATACATGCGTCGGACAATACCCCGGCCACAGGATCATCGCCCTGCCGGTCTTTTCCTGCACAAACGCGCCGAGGTTTTGGTCGGGGACAAAAATAATCGCTCTGTCCGTCGGCAGCGAGGCGACCAACTCCACCGCGTTGCCGCTGGTGCAGCAATAGTCGCTCAGTGCCTTGACCTCGGCGGTAGAGTTGACATAGGACACAACCAGCGCATCGGGGTGCTTGGCCTTCAGCTCAATAAGTCGGGCGGCGTCGATCATATCGGCCATCGGGCAGCCGGCCGCTTTGTCCGGCAGCAGCACGGTCTTATCGGGCGAGAGGATCGCGGCCGTCTCGGCCATAAAATGCACGCCGCAAAACACGATCACGTCCGCCGTCGTCTTTGCGGCCTGAATGCTCAACCCCAGAGAATCACCGGCAAAATCAGCAATATCCTGCACTTGCCCGATTTGATAGTTATGCGCCAAAATCACAGCATTCCGCTGTTTTTTTAACGCCTGAATGCGTTGGGACAAATCCATTGCGTAATTAAGTTGATTCTTTTCTTCGCAAACACACACGAACTATTAATTGTAGATTGTAGATTGGATATTGTAAATTTAAACAGAAAAATCGACACATTTAACATAATCTGTGTCTAAAACCTTTTCCTGTTAATCCTGTCTAAAAAAATCCGCCAAAGACTCATTTTATTTCTTTACAATCCCTTACTCTTTGCCCTTTTTGCGGTACACCAAGTCCGGCTTGGCATTGAGTACGATCGTCCCAGGCGGAACGGAATCACGAATCCACACATTGCCGCCGATGACCGACCCTTCGCCGATGACAATATCGCCCAGAATCGTCGCCTCGGCATACACGGTTACATTGTCTTCCAGTGTCGGATGGCGTTTTCGGTCGCGGATGATCTGGCCGTTTTCGTCCCGCGGAAAACTCAGCGCGCCCAGCGTAACGCCCTGATAGATCTTGACGTTGTTGCCGATGACGGCGGTCTGCCCGATCACCACACCTGTGCCATGGTCGATAAAGAAACTGCGCCCGATATGCGCGCCGGGGTGGATATCGATCCCCGTCTTGGAATGGGTGTACTCGCTCATCATCCGCGGAATCAGCGGGATGTCCAGAAGATCCAGCTCGTGGGCGATCCGATGGATCGAAATCGCCAGCAAATGCGGATAGCTGATGACAATTTCTTCAAACGACTTGGCAGCAGGGTCGCCGTCATAAGCGGCCTTGACGTCGTCTTTGAGCATTTGTCGAAGCGCCGGCATCCGCTCGAGCAATTGACCGGCATACCGCGACGCCAGATGCGCACAGTCGCAGGACAGGCACTCCTGCATCCGGCACTGGTGCCGCAAGGCCAATTCGATTTGCTCGGACAATTCCCGCCGCAGCAGCACCAGAAGTTCCAGCACCATTGAATCGACATTGTCGCGCGTAAACCGACGGCGGCCGGTATAGCCGGGAAAAAGAACCTCCATTAAAAGCTCAACGATATCAAAAACCTTGTCGCGTACAGGAAGATTCTTCACATCAATGAAGTTGGTTCCCGAATCGCCTTCATAAGTGGCGATAATATCTTGCGTCAACCGATTGAAATCCAACGCTTGCTTGGATGCGTCCATAGAGTCTCACAAACACACCCTAGCGGCAATGATAACTTCCGTACACCACCGTCAAGGGCTATTTTTTCTTTTGAATTGACTTTTCCACCAGATCGGCCAGCGTATAGGAATTCAAAACGCCCGAAATAGCATCTTGCAACTGCTGCCAAACCTCGCGCGTTGCGCAATCCGTACACTTGGGGCAATATTCGGGATGCTCCAAACAGTCGGCCGGCGTCATCGGCCCTTCGAGCGTCTGAAAGACCTCTCGCAAGGTAATTTCGGCCGGCGGTTTGGCCAGTGAATAGCCGCCGCGCGGGCCGCGAATACTGCGCACCAGGCCGGACGATTTGAGCATCGCGATCAATTGTTCCAGATATTTGCTGGAAATATCCTCGCGATCGGCAATCATCTTGATCTGCATCGGCTTTTTGCCGTATTCCATTGCCAGTTCGAGTATTGCACGCATTCCATAACGAGTTCTTGACGATAGTTTCATACGTTTGTTCTCCTGATATCCCATCTTTTCAGTAGATATTACTAATCTATTTATAACATATACTTCATTTAGTTCAAGTAGTTTATCCATTTTTTTTGAAAAGTACAATCTTTTGTTATTATGCTCTCGATATTAGCCGAAAAAGACAGTATAAATGTTCGAACTAATCGGCCTTATTGTTAGTATAGTATAAAGACAGAAATAATCTTAATTTCGATAATTTTATACAAGTATGAGTATTCAATCGGCACAATATCGCTTCTTAACAGCACTGATTGCTGTATTCTTGGCCGTATTTGCATACGCCGCTTCGGCATACGCCCAAGATGCCCCGGCCGAACAAACCCCTGCTGAAGCTGCGCCGGCCGCGGAAAACCCCGCGGCGACTGAAACAACCTCGGAGCAAGACGCACCTGTCCCGCAGTCCGAACAGGCCACGCAGGAATCCGCCAAACCCGTCGAGGGCGATGAAAACGGCGATTCGATGATTCCGCACAAAAAAGATATCGCCGAACTGTATGGCTACTGGGAACATATCTTTGACCCGCAATTGATCTGCCAAAACGGCGATGTGGAATACGCCGTGCTGCGCCGCAAACGCAGCCACCTGCTCAGTGCGGCACAATTGCTTGAGCGGCTGCATCCGGCGGTGCTGATGAGTTTGTCCAAAGAAGAACGCATCGCCTTCTGGATCAATACCCACAACACCTGTATTCTCAAGCTGATTGTGGATAATTACCCGATACAGCCCAAGTGGTATATGATCCTTTATCCGGCCAACAGCATTATGCACATACCCGGGGCGTGGGATAAGGTGTTTTTTAAGATCATGGGGCTGGAATACAACCTCAAAGAGATTCGCAATGACCTGCTGCTGAATCGCTACAAGGACCCGCGGATTTGCTTTGCCCTTTCGGATGCAGCGCGCGGGGGCGCGATATTACGCAGTGAAACTTACCTGCCTGAGCGTTTGGATAACCAACTCGATGAACAAGTGCGTGTTTATCTTCAATCGCCGCAGGGCTATCGCCTTGACCGCGATGCGAATATTGTTTATCTGTCCAACGTATTTGCGATGAACAAAGACGCCTTTTTGATTTCCGAATACGCCTCCATTCTCAAATTCCGCAGCCGTAAACCCGACGAGCGGGCATGGCTGAATTTTCTGTGCGCCTTCCTCCCGGAAGAAGATACTCTCTATCTGGATAAAACTGACGTAGAAATCCGCTTTATTGGTTTCGACTGGACCCTCAACGAAAAACCCTGATTGCAGCGGTTTTTGTATCGCCGCCGCTTCAGTACCCCCACACATTTTAGGGCAAGGAAACGCTTGCTCTGTGCCGCCGCTTGCTGTAACATAAGTGTTTTGATTATAGAGGATTTTGAATGCTGGTCATTGATGACATACGCCAGATCAGTCAACTGCCGCGGAAAATGGTACTGACCATCGGCAATTTTGACGGGCTGCATCGCGGCCATCAGGCGATCCTGGCGGTGTCCAAACACGCTGCCGCCGAGCGGCAAACCAAGGTTGCGGCAATGACGTTTGACCCGCACCCGGTGGCGATCCTGCGCCCGGACAAAGCACCCGGCGTACTGACGCCGACCGCCCAGAAATTGCGATTGCTGCAGGCGGCCGGAGCCGATTACGTCATTGTCATTCGTGACAGCTTCAGCTTGCTCAATCTGTCGCCGGCCGACTTTGTGGATGACTTTTTGATGTCGCATCTGTCGCCGTCGGTGATCGTCGAGGGTCCCAACTTTAATTTTGGCTACGGCCGCAGCGGCACCGTGCAGACCCTGCGTTCCCTGGGGGCCGACCGCGGATTTGAGGTCATTGAAGTCCCGTTTACCGAGGTACGGCTGGGCAAAGAACGGCGGTCGATCGTTTGTTCCAGCTCGCAGATTCGCCGGATGCTCGAGGACGGCGCGGTGCTGGACGCCGCACAGCTTTTAAGCCGGCCGTATCGGCTGATGGGGACAGTCGTCGCCGGACGGGGCATTGGGCGGACGCTGGGATACCCAACCGCCAACATCCACCCGGCCGGGCAGATTTTACCGTCCGAGGGCGTGTATGCGGGCTATGTGGTCATCGGCGATTCGATGAACGAGGTCTGCTTTGGCGGCGTGCGGCATCCGGCGGCACTGTCGATCGGACGCGCCAAGACCTTTGTAACCGACCATCCCCTGCTGCTGGAAGCGCATATCCTGGAAAACAATGTCAACACCCTCTACGGCAAGTGGGCGGCGATGGAGTTTATGGGCTGGATCCGCAGCCAGCAGCGGTTTGCCACACAGGAAACACTGATCGACCAGATCAATCAGGACTGCCGCGATGCACTGGCCGTGTTGATATGAGGATGAAAGATGCTGTCGGATACGACAAAAGAAAGTCTTAGGGTCTTGACGGAGATATACCGCAAAATGTCCCCGCAGGAAAAACTGGGGCAGGTTTTCAGCGCATACGAAACTGGAAAAGCGCTGGCGATGGCCGGATTAAAGCGGCTGTATCCCGATGCTTCGTCGGAAGAAATATGGCATCGGTGGGCCAGGCAGCACTTGGGAGCAGAGTTGTACGAAAAAGTTTATGGACGATTCAAGCATGAGTAATTCGGTGGAAATAGAACACAAAGGGATTGTAACAAAATGGGATGATTCATTGACGGGACATTTTTTTTAGACAGGATTAACGGGATTAACATGAAAAAGGGTTTAGACACAGATTATGTTAAATGTCAAATGTTAAAGGTGTCGATTTTCTGTTTAACTTACAATATCCAATTTACAATTTACAATTCTTAGCTTGTGTGTTTTTGCTGAAAAGAATCAACTTAATTATTTACAGTACCTAAGGAACTGCAATGACCGACATCACGGACTATCAGAAGGCGGCGGCGGCGTTGGATGGCGCGCAGCGGGTGTTGATCACGACGCATTTCCGCCCGGACGGAGACGCCTGCGGGTGTCTGCGGGCCATCGCCGAACACCTGCAGATACGCGGCAAAACCGTCTATCCGCTGGTGCTCAGCCCGCTGGCCAGTTGGTATGCCGAATTGTTTGACCAGCCGGTGCCGGTGCTGGGCAACGACATCAAGCCCGAAGAGCTTGCGCAGCGGTACGGCCATTGCGACCTGATGGTGATCGTGGATACCAACAGCTACAACCAGCTTCCGGGATTGGAAAACTTCATCAAGGCCGCCCGCGCGGCCGGAACGCCAAAAATCCTTGTTATCGACCATCACATCACCGGCGATCATCTGGGCGATGTGGAACTGTTAGACCCGCAGGCGGCCGCGGCCGGCGAGGTGGTCTTTGACCTGTTCAAGATCGCCGACTGGGCGATCACCCGGCGGATCGCCGAATCGTTCTTTGTCGCCGTCGCCACAGACACCGGCTGGTTTAAGTTCGGCAACGCCGACAGCCGCATCTTTCATACCGCCGCCGAGCTGATCGAGATGGGCGTGCATCCCAACGATATGTATCGCCGTCTGTATCAGAGCTTCACCCCGGCGCGGCTCAAGCTGATGACGCGGATGCTGGAACATCTTACGCTGCATGCCAAGGGACGGATCGCGATGCAGTATATTTTGCGGAAAGATTTTGATGAAACTGGCGCCAGCGGCCCGGACACAGAAAATCTCATCGACGAATGCCAGCGTATTCAATCGGTAGAGGCGGCGGTGCTGATCGTGGAACTGGCCGACGGCAAGTTCCGCTGTTCACTGCGCAGCAAGGGCAATGTGGACGTGCGTGCAGTGGCCCAGCCCTACGGCGGCGGCGGACATACGTTGGCCGCCGGCGTTACGCTGCCCGGCCCGCTGGACAGTGTGATCAGTACCCTCTTGATGGATATTCAAAAACAGATGAATCGTTGACAGCATCAAAACGATGGGCTTAAGCCCATCCTACGAACGTTGAACCTATTTTTGTGGTGGGCATGGCTCACCCTACGAACTCCTTGGCAAACGATACTTACAATTGGAATTTATTGAGCGGGCGCTTTCTGGAAGCGCGCATCCCGCTGCTGGCCGCTGCTGTGCTGCTGATTGCGGTCAGTATCGCGACGC
>JBFZBE010000220.1:0-3347 GCA_041308685.1 Phycisphaerae bacterium | reverse complement strand
TCTCGACCGCTTCCTGGAGCATGCCCGCATTTATTATTTCAGTAACGGCGGCCATCCGGAGGTCTATCTGAGCAGCGCCGATCTGATGGGGCGCAATCTGGACAAACGGTTTGAAACGCTGTTTCCTGTCCTGGACGGGCGGCTTAAAAAACGGCTGGCCGATTTGCTGGACGCTTATTTCGAGGATACCGTACAATCATGGCGGCTGCGCGCCGACGGGACATACGAGCCGGCCAAACCGGGCAAGAAGGCCGTTTCCGCCCAAACATTGCTGTATGAACAGGCGGTGGCCGCCCAGCGCAAGACGCGAATGACCTCGGCGCGGTTTAAACCGATCAAATCGCAAAAAAACTGACAGGAGAAAACCCATGAGTAAAAAAATGTGCAAACAGGTCGAACAAAAACTGCCCAAAGAAGACCCGGAAAAATACTGCAAACGGATCAAGGACGCCACCCATTACTGCAAAAACTGCGGCCTGGTCAGCAACGACAAAGAATGCCTCTGCAAACCGGAAAAGATCGAATAAGGCCTGTGCCCGCAGCGGCACGCCTTTACACGCCAAGGCGAAAGACCGAATCATCAATGACATGCCCGCAGTAGAAGCAGACGCTGTGGCGCGGGCCGACCTTGCGGGCGCAGTTGGGACAATCAATCGCCTTACGCTGGTTTTTGCCGTCCAGCGAGCCGTCCCGCATATCGATCTCATAGAGCTTATCGTGCAGGTCTTTTATGGTCAAGCCGCTTTTTTGGCTGAGCAACTCCCACAGCGCCTCACAGATCAAAAGCGTCTTGGACAGATTTTCTTCCAGCAGCTTGATATGCCGTTCGGCGCGGTCGGCCTTACTGGAGGCACGCCCGGCCTCGCCCGATGCGAATGTTCCCGCCTGTATCTCATTGGCCGCTTCAGCGGCAAGCGTTGAAATTCCAAACAATTTCCCGATCACAGCAAAGCCCTTTCATTATTGGTTTTTTAAGAAATAAACGGACAGCGACAATGAAATTCGAAATTTGAATATCGAAATACGAAACAAACTCGAATGTCAAAAACATAAAATGACCCAAACTTTTCCTTTTTGACGCCTCCTGCCGGTTGTTGCGGCAGGTTTGTTTTTGACATTCTGTTCTTTGAATTTTGAATTTGTTTTGCATTTCGGATTTCGTGCTTCGGATTTAATCCGACCGAATAATCGTTTAATAATTCAAAAATCAATAGTATGCAGTCATCATCAGCATACCGCAAATCGTCCGTTCTGCAAGTCAAAAAAAAGGCCCGCCGAAATCGGCAGGCCTTGAAAAAAAACGGAACGCAATGGTTACCACTTACCGGTTTTGCGGACGGCCGCCTGCGGATGCGTCTTCAGGCATGCTTCGGTTTTTTCGAGCATCTCATCCGGCAGCGCGTATGGCTTGAGTTTGCCGGACATATAGGCATCGTATCCGGCCAAGTCCATCAACCCGTGGCCGCTGTAGCAGAACAGGATGGTCTTTTCTTTGCCTTCTTCTCTGGCTTTGTTGGCCTCCTGGATGGTTGCCGCAATGGCATGGCTGGTTTCCGGGGCGCAGATAAAGCCCTCGGTCTTGGCCCAGGTCAGCGCCGCCTCGTAGCATTCGACCTGGTCAATCGCCCGCGGGGTGTGCAGCCCTTCGACGACGCACTGGCTGACCATCGGCGCCATGCCGTGGTAGCGCAATCCGCCGGCGTGAATGGGCGGCGGCATAAAGTCATGTCCCAGACTGTGCATCGCCAGCAGGGGGGTCATACAGGCCGTATCGCCGTGGTCATAGGCGAACGGAGCCCGGGTCATCGTCGGGCAGGCCGTCGGCTCGACGGGGATGATCTCGATCTTGGCGCCGTTGATCTTTTCCTGCGTGAAGGGGAAGGCCAGGCCGGCAAAGTTGCTGCCGCCGCCGGCGCAGCCGATGATGACATCCGGCAGTTTTTCGCCAATGCTCTTGAGCTGTGCTTTGGCCTCCAGCCCGATGATCGACTGGTGCAGCATCACATGGTTCAGCACGCTGCCCAGCGAATAGCGCGTCTTGCCTGTCGGGTCGCCGACGGCCTGCTCGATGGCCTCGGAAATGGCAATGCCCAAACTGCCGGCAGTGTCGGGGTACTTAGCCAGAATATCGCGCCCGGCCTTGGTTTCGGTGCTTGGGCTGGCCACGCAGTTGCCGCCCCAGACCTGCATCATCAGCTTGCGGAAGGGCTTTTGGTCAAAACTGATGCGCACCATAAAAATCTTGCATTCAAGCCCGATCAGCGCACAGGCAAACGACAGCGCCGAACCCCATTGACCGGCGCCGGTCTCGGTCGTCAGCCGCTGAATGCCGAACTGCTTGTTGTACCAGGCCTGCGGCACGGCGGTGTTGGGCTTGTGGCTGCCGGCGGGGCTGGTGCTTTCGTCTTTGTAATAAATCTTGGCCGGGGTTTTCAGGAAGCGTTCCAGATACACTGCCCGACGCAGCGGGGCAGGCCGCCAGCGATACAGAATATCCAAAATCTCTTCGGGGATATCAATCCAGCGTTTTGTGCTGACTTCCTGTTCGATGATATTCATCGGAAACACCGGAGCCAGCATCTCCGGCCCAATCGGCTTGCCGTCCGGCCCCAGCGGCGGAAGCGGCGGATTGGGCAAGTCGGCATTCAAGTTGTACCACTGACGGGGGATGTCTTTTTCATCCAGCAATATTTTGCGGTTCATTGAGTTCTCCTCGTTAAATGTTTCTTGCTGACCGAATTAGTCTGTTTTAGTATCCGTGCGCCGCGCGTGATTTTGCACAAGCTGACCCCCAGTTCTTCGGCGATCTGCCGTTGCGGCAGGCCGTCGGCCAGCATCCGCATCAGCTCCCAGCGCAAAGCCACGTCCTTACGCTCGGCAGGGGTAAGAATCTCTTCCAAAAACCGACGCATTTGGTCTTGTTCGTCGATTTCACACAACGCAACACAGATATCATCAATATAACCTTGATTTACACCGGTTCTGTTTCTTGCCATAGAAACATCTTATAAAAGACAGGGCAAAAAGTAAAGCCAAAACCAAAAAAAAGAAAAATTTCCCAAAAAAAGGACAAATGGGTAACACATCGGTAACAAATGTCCACTATTTTACTTTTCAGCGTAAAACATTTTTGTTACCCTATTTTTAAGCGAAAGGAGTGTGCTGTATGGCAAAGGCAGGACAAATTGGAGTGTGGATGTTGGCAATGGCGGCGGCGTCAAGACAATAAGGGCAATCGGCTCATCTAGCCCCGTGCCGTAGAGATACGCAGCAAAAGCCGAGCCGCGCAAGCGGCCGGATTGCGGTGCCCACCAGGGTTACGCCTCATCGGGCCCCGCACCTAAAAC